>CAUUTP010000056.1:0-13760 GCA_963548155.1 uncultured Eikenella sp. | reverse complement strand
TGTATGACAACGACGGCAATGTGCTGGATACCAACTTGGATTCGGCGTTGGTGGTGGAGGGGGTACTCATTCTCGGTAACGACCCGATCGGGCGGCTGGCTTTAGACCTCCTCTTTCCTTTGCGCGATAAATTCAAAGGTATCTTCATCATGCCGATATTCCACTCCTTTTGTATCAACAGCGGAACCGAACACGCCTCGACGGTGTATTTCGACCAAAGTTCGCTGTGTTGGAATATCAGCTACGACGCCCGAAGCGGGGTAAACCGGAATCTCGCCCACTACGGCGGAGCGTTTGCAGGGAGGCAGTTTTTATATGGCTACGTCAACTGATTACGGGCTGGCGGTGTACAACGAACAGGGGGTGAATGTACTGGCAAAGAACCTGTTCTGTCCGAAGTTAATCGGCAGCCTTACTTTACGGTTGCGTAATTTAGACCGGCTCGACCAACTGTCAGTAGTAGCCGAAGATGGAAGTGAGTTAGGACTGGATGATGCCAGCCGCAACCAGCCTCTGAAAAAGCTGTTGGAACGAGGCTTGCGCCAAGGCGGCGAAGCGCACTCGGCAGGTATGCTCCGCACTCGGGGTGGTACGATTCGGACTGCTTGTACTATGCGGTTTGAGTTCTCGCTGTATGGTGGAGAGGGTGATAGCGAGCCTTTACTGCCGGCGGTAATTCACGGCTGGGGCGGCGGCTACGATGCGTCCAAATGGGAAAAGGCAAGACGTTTGGTGCACTCGGTTATTTCCGGCCAAGACTGGCAACTGGCTAAATTGCTGAATAAGGTGCGCTACGACGGTGGGCGCCCTACCGATTACCCGAAATACCGTCTGGACTGGGATAAAGCCCAAGCGGTAGGGCGGGGTTTGGCCACCGGGCTGCCGGTAACGATGACCTTTCGCAGTAAGGCGTTGGGTAACACGGACAGCCCACAAACAGAATTGGATGGTTTCGGGCTAGTCTCCTGTTGCGGTGGACGTTTATATATCGAAATGTCACCCAATACCGAAATCACGGTGCATTTTTACGAACTGGCCGGCATCCCGTGGGAATATTTTGCCCAATGCTCGACCGTGGAACCGCCGCCGTCTTACGGGTTGGTGGTGTACCGCTACGAACCGGCGCCGATGAAGTTTGTGATGACGGTGGGCGATACCGGCGATATGTTCGGCATGACACAGCAGCCCTCACCGTTCGAAATGGGCTATATCGACCGGGGCAGCTATGTGTTTCTATCAGACCAGGCTCTCACGTTGGAAGGTTTGGCGCAGCATATTGGGCAGGAAAATTCAACAATCAAGCAGCAGATGTCAGAACTGTTTGAAGGGTCTCCAGATAAACCGTTGCGCTACGAAGTCCTGAATAACGCCCGACCGTATCTGCGCCTATTGGCCAGTAATGCGGCCATCCGTAAAGGCCAGGCAATCACGGTACGGACTGACGGGCAATCCAACCAGGGGGCGATTTACACCGTTCAGGGCGGTCACGACTACAGCAAGGTGTGCAATATGCTGGCCCACGGCGCTGCGGGGTTGTTCAAGCTGCCAGGCGGCGGACTGATGAACGCGGTGGGTGGCACGATGGCGCACAGCGCATTCGAACGCTCGGTGTCAAATCGACCGATTTATGTACGCGGGCCGAAGGTGCCGGACGATTACAAAGGGGCGCCGTGGAATCCCAAAGTGCCGGTTAGGATGTCGGATGTGTATAAACGGGCCGGGTTGGACTACCACGCGCCGCAGCACAAGCCGTCTTGGGATGAATTGATGGGTAGTCCCAGCGCCCTAGACCGATTTAATAATTTTTTGAACACCCATACTTGGCAGTTGCAGCGGGCCGTCAACCTACTATTTAAGCTCGACCCGGTGGTGGCCTACGAAGAGAACACCGCCTACTCCGCCGAAGAAGCGGCCAAGCGGCGCCGCGATTTACGGATACAGAAGGAGCGCTACAACGAAGCCGAGTCACAACGTGAGTTTGAGACGTGGGGCGGTTGGGACGTGGAGGCACAAAAAGAGATTCAGGCCGCAACTGCGGGGCAAAAAGCGTTAATGGACTTAATCGATCTCGTGCTGAACTCCTCAGAGGAGAATCATTCAGACCAGATTCCATTCTGGGGCGGGCAAGGCTTCCGGCACAGCGACGATAAATTGGAAGTATATAAGTACGTGTCAATCAAATCAGACGGCAAAGCCTATCAGCCGCCGGAATACGTCCCGGAAAACTGGATTTTGTGCCGTTTGCCGGTGTAGGCGCATCACTACTGAGACCCTGACGGGTCTTTTTTATTGGAGACAATATGGAGCAAGTCAATTTAGGCAGCCTGCCTGACGGTACAGGTGGCGACAGTATCCGTGTCGGGTTTCAGAAATGTAACGACAACTTTACCGAGGTTGCGGAACAGTTAAAGACCGCCGGCGGCGGCGCATCCGCCGAAGAATTGAAGCAGATTAAGGATGCGGCTACTGCTTTGGCAGAGCGGGTAGAAAAGTTGGAGAAAGCAGGTGGCGGAGGTGGCGGCGCTCCGGCTAGTGAATTAGCCGCGCTGAAACAGCAGCTACAGCAACTGCAAACCAAACTCACGGCGGCGGAGCAAGCGGCTAGTGATGCGGCCGGTCAAGCGGAGGCTGCTGCCCACGCGGCGGGGGCTGCCCAACAAACTGCCACGTCTGCGCAACAGGCTGCCGGCAGCGCAATGCAAACCGCCAATGCGGCGAAACAGGCGGCTGATGGAAAGGCTCCGGCGAGCCATACGCACACTGCCGCGCAAATCAGCGATTGGGATTCGGCGCTGGCGCAATCTGTCTCTCAGGCTGTGGCCGGTGCGTTCCCGGCGCAGAAAGCAGACAACGGCTACCTGAAATTGCCAAACGGCTTAATCCTGCAATGGGGCAAGGTAGCTTCCGGCTGGCCTGGCGAAGGACCTTATACGGTTACCTTCCCGATAGCATTCCCGAATAAGTGTCTGAATACGCAGGTTACGGTGTGGAGTGATGGCCGCAAAGGTTCGGTAAACCTAGACATAACCATCCCTGTCGGCACGATCAGGCCGGCCAGTTTTGATGCGTTATTTAACGGTATCGGGTTCCAAGGCTCAACTGCTGCGGATTTAAAAGGCTTTTACTGGTTTGCCATCGGTTACTAGGGGAGATACACCATGCACTATTACTCAAAATCAACAGGGGGGTTTTACGACTCCACCATCCATACAACATGGCCTGAAGATACGGTGTGGATTACGGACGAGCAACACGCCGAACTGCTGGCCGGGCAGTCCAATGGACAAGTGATTATGCCTGGTAAAGACGGTAAGCCCGTGCTGGCTTCAAAAGCGCCCAGCCATCTACATCAATGGAACGGGAAAGAATGGGTGTTAGATAAAGCGGCCACTTCTCAACTCTTGGCCGAAGCCATCGACAACGGCACTAAGGCAATTAACGATTTGGTGGATGAAGCCTATCTCCATGTAACCCGCTTCTGGCCGGAGTACCAACTCCGAGAGCAGCAGGCTATTGAGTACAAAGCCGGGGGTTATAAGGGTGAGTTACCAACTCAAGTCGCTGCCTTTGCTGAGCCTACGGGTAAAGGGGGTAAAGAAGCTACCGATATTATCCTTGCTCAAGCGGCGAAACTTCGCGCCACTCTGGAGCAACTGGGCATCCTACGGATGAAGAAGCTTGAACTCAAGAACCTGAAAACCGCAGCCGAAGTTGATAAACGTGCGGCGGAGATTGTGGCTGCCATTCAACCGCACCTCCAAGAGCTAGAAAAGGTGGGCAAATGATTTACCTGGCTTTGTATCACGGCCACCGAGACGGTTGGAGTTTGAAGTCGGTACTCGCCCGTTGCACAGACGGACTCACTCGAATGCTCACTAAAGGCCGCTACTCACACTGCGAGATTGCGGTTGTTGAGGAAGAGATTCAGTACCCGGCACACATCGTAACCGTGGGTGATCAACCCGCACCGCTGATTGGTACCTGTTACAGCGCAAGCCTTCGGGACGGCGGGGTGCGTCGCAAGACGATGCTCCTACCCCGTACAAAGTGGGACCTGATACCCATAACCGACGACGCACAACTTGAAGCCCGGCTCCAACAACTGTGGGAGAAGACACAAGGTCAGCCATACGATTTATCTGGGTCGCTAGGTGTGGTCTTTAAGATGAAGCAGCACGAGCGTAAATGGTTTTGCAGCGAGTGGTGCGGCAGGGTTTTAGGGCTGACCGAATCGTGGAGATTCTCTCCCAACGATTTGGCAGCCATCTACAGCAAGGAGGAAAAATGACCACACTAGGTGTAACTACTACCGCAGGTCATGTGATTAACCTGAGCACATTTGGCTTCTACGGCACTCTGTTAGGTATGCCGCTGGAAGCCTTGGTACTCGGGGCAGTCGCAGGTGCTCTGCAACATGGTTTAAAGGAGCCGGGCAGCCGGAAGAATGGCATCCTCGTCATCATCGTCAGTATGGTGTTGGCCGGTGCCATTTCACCACTGGCGATTGCCTACCTGTCTCTCAGCCTCGGCTTGGAGCAGGAAGTTTTTAAAGCAGCAATCCCTGTCGCAGTAGGGTTTGGCTGGTCTTGGGCCGCCCCACTGCTGAACGATAGTCTGCGGCGTTTGTTAGCAGGCTGGATTAACAAACTCGGAGGACAAAATAATGAACCCTGAAACCCTAGCTAATGTGCTGGCGGCCACCAATATTTTTGCGATGGGCGCCATTTTTGTGTACTCGGCATGTGCCTTGTCAGTAAAGAAATGGACGTGGCGGCACCCGGACCTTTGGGTTCATGCGTGTTTAATCGGCGGAGCTCTTGCGGTGATCGGGCACAGCGTGGAGACCGGCCTACCACATAACTGGACAGAGGTTATTTTTAACGTCGCGGTCGCCGGGTACTTCCTTGTGCGTTCACGCAGGATTCATCTGTTAGATGGGTTATTGAGGAAAAAATCGAAGTTACCGTTGAGTCAGCGCAGCAATTAAGTTCAAGCTGCCTGAAAGGTTGAATAGATAGAGCTTGCCCGCGTTGTGCGGGCTTTTTGTTGGAGTGTGAAAAATGACGAAACAAACCGAATTGCCGTGGATTGCCAAAGCGAAAAGCTATTTGGGCTTGCGTGAGATACCTGGCCCGCAGCACAACCCGGAAATTCTGCGCTGGCTGGTTAAATTTGGTGGCTACAACGGCGAAGAGAAAGCCTGGTGGGCAAACGACGAGGTGGCGTGGTGCGGGCTGTTTGTTGGTATGTGCCTGGCTGAATCCGACCGCTTTGTGGTGCCGCAATGGTATCGCGCCGGGGCGTGGGCGGATGAACGCTACCTTACCCGCTTGAGCAAGCCGGCCTATGGCTGCCTGGCAGTCAAAAAACGCACCGGCGGCAATCATGTGTTTTTTATCGTGGGCAAAGACAAGCAGGGCCGCCTGATGGGCTTGGGAGGTAATCAGGGCAACCGCGTGAGCATCATCCCGTTTAACGCTGCCGAATTGAGCTTTTGGTGGCCGAGCTACTGGCGCGATAAGCAGTGCGTTAAATCCGAGCCTGCCGCCGTCCGCTACGAGCTGCCGCTGGTGGATGCAACAGGCAAGCAAGGCGAAAGCGAGGCATAGCATGGCAGATGAGAGTACAGCCGATTGGGTGCACCGCATGATTGCCGAGCAAGAGGCGGTGCTGACCTCAACCGGTCAAGTCAGCCGAAACGAAGCCTAAAAAGAAAGCCCCGCATGAGCAGACAATGTGCGGGGCAGCACTTCTGAGAAAGTTTCAGTAAGGAGTTAAAGTCAGAAGGGCTTGTCAAGAATTATACCACAACGTGGGGTAGGAAATGAAAGACGAATTACCTTGGGAATGGTGCCAGAGAATGATTGGTACTTGGGAAGCGGAAGCAAAAGCCGCGTCTGAGGCTGGAGATTATGAGGCGTGGAAAATCGCGGACCGCGAACTGACAAACTATAGGCAGATGCTGGCTCAGATGGGGAGGTCGTAAAGATGGGATTTATTGTGAAGTATTGGCGATGGTTCGCCGGTGGCGGAATTGCCGCCCTACTGATCGGTGCCCTACTCGGCTACGGGGAATACCAGTATAGAGCCGGAAAGAGAGCCGGGGAATTGAAAGTACAGACCGAGGTTGCGGAAGCCGTGAAGCAGCAGACGCAAGCCACGTTAGAGAAAGAGCGGCAGGCTCAAGCGCAGTTAGCGCAGGCCCAGGCTCAGATTGAACAGGAGAGAGAAAATGCGAAAACTACCATTACTGCTTTGCGTATTGAGCGTGACCGCTTGCGTGAGTACGCCGACACACGTCGCCGCACCGTGTCCCAAACCGCTACAGCCGCCGGCGCATCTGATGGCGCGGAAGCTGCCCGAGGCTGGCAGTTATTCAGCCACTGTTCTGAAAGACTTTCAGGATTGGCAGAAGTAACTGACGGCTACCGAAACGACCTCGCCGAGTGGCAGGCGTATGGTAGGATTATGGAAGGTCAGACTCAATAAACGAGTTTGGACAAAGTTTGCCAAGATGTAGCCTAATGTGCCGGGTTTAGTCAAAGTTTTAGCAAGCGGTAGATTAGCTAAATCAATGGGTTATATAAAATTCTCGTGACTCATAATCCTTTGGTCGCTGGTTCGAGACCAGCCAGACCCACCAAGAATTGCCGGCAGGCTGCACTCCGTTGCAGCCTGTTTTCTATCGGAGGCTGTCCTACTGCCAAAAATAATACTGGTCAAATTCGCAAAAATCCTGTATAGTTCGCGCTCTTGAACTGGAAGCGTGGCAGAGTGGTTTAATGCAGCGGTCTTGAAAACCGTCGTGGGGTTAGACCCACCGTGAGTTCGAATCTCACCGCTTCCGCCAAATTGAAAACCTTCGTTGCAAAACGAAGGTTTTTTGTTTGGGCTGTTCCATTGGCTGGGAAAAGGCTACCTGAAAACTTCGCTTCGCTACGTTTTCAGGTAGCCCTATCTTTTTCTTTTTCAGGTAGCCTTTCCTGACTATCCATCCAGCCCTTGCTGCACCATCTCGGCAGCGCGCAATACGGCGCGGGCTTTGTTCTGGGTTTCCTGCCATTCGGCTTCTTCGTCGGAATCGGCCACAATACCGCCGCCGCTTTGCACGTAGAGCGTGCCGTTTTTAATCACGGCGGTGCGGATGGCGATGGCCAAGTCCATGTCGTTGTTGAAGCTCCAGTTGCCTACCGCGCCGCCGTAGATGCAGCGTTTGGCCGGCTCGAGCTCTTCGATGATTTCCAGCGCACGCACTTTGGGTGCGCCGGAGAGTGTGCCGGCGGGGAAGGTGGCGGCGAGGATGTCCATATTACCGATACCGGGTTTGAGCTCGCCTTCCACATTGGACACGATGTGCATCACATGCGAATAGCGTTCAATCACCATTTTATCGGTTACCTTCACGCTGCCGGTTTGGCTGATTCGACCCACGTCGTTACGGCCCAAGTCGATGAGCATAACGTGTTCGGCGATTTCTTTGGCATCGGCCAGCAGGCTCTCGGCTTGAGCGGCATCTTCTTCCGGCGTTTTGCCGCGCAGGCGGGTGCCGGCGATGGGGCGCACGGTAATTTGGTTGCGCTCGCGCCGCACGAGGATTTCGGGCGAAGAGCCGACGATGTGGAAATTGCCGAAATCGTAGTAAAACAGATAGGGCGAGGGATTGAGCGTGCGCAGGGCGCGGTAGAGGCTGAGCGGCTTGTCGGCAAAGGGCAGGCTCATGCGTTGGCTGGGCACTACCTGCATGCAGTCGCCGTCTAAAATATATTGGCGGATGCGGCGCACGTATTCTTTATAGCGCGCTTCGCCGGTTTCGTGCTGCGGTGCGGTTTGGGCGCTGCCGAGCGAGAGCGGCAGGGCAACGCTTTGGCGCAGCTGTTCGCGCAAGGCTTCGAGCCGCTCGCGGGCTTTCAGGTAGCCTGCTTCGTCGGCGTCGGGGTCGGCATACACAATGAGGTGGATTTTGCCGCTGAGATTATCCACCACAGCCAGCTCTTCGGAAAGCATGAGCAAAATATCGGGCGTGCCGATACTGTCGGCTTTGTTCGGCTGCCGCAAGCGGTGGGCGAGCTGCTCGAAATGGTAGATGGTTTCATAGCCGAAGTAGCCCACCAAACCGCCGATGAAGCGAGGCAAACCAGGGATTTCGGGTACTTTATAGCGGGCGTGGAACTGCTCGATGAAGGGCAGCGGATTGCCTTCGTATTGCTCAACGATTTGGCCGTCGTGGTACACCTCCACCCGTTGGCCGCTGGCTTTCAAATAGGTGCGGCTCGGCAGGCCGATAAAGGAATAGCGGCCGAAACGTTCGCCGCCCACCACGGATTCGAGCAGGTAGCTGAAGGGGCGGTTGGCGAGCTTAAGGTATATGGAAAGCGGGGTATCCAAATCGGCCAGCAGCTCTTGCACCAGCGGGATACGGTTGTAGCCGGCGGCGGCTTGTTCGCGGAATTGTTGCAGAGTAATCATGGTGTGGGTTTAAAACGGTTGGGATTAGGGCTACCTGAAAACGGAGCGAAGCGAAGTTTTCAGGTAGCCTTTACAGCCGGCCTACTCTTCCGGCTGTTCGCCGTCGGTGTCGTCGCGTTGGCCTTCGGTAATCTCGATATTGATGCCGACTTCCTTGCGGATTTGCGCTTCAATTTCGGCGGCCACTTCCGGATTTTCCTTCAGCCACACACGCACGTTGTCTTTGCCTTGGCCGATTTTATCGCCATTATAGCTATACCACGCGCCGGATTTTTTGATGATGCCGACTTTGTCGCCCCAGTCGATCAACTCGCCTTCACGGCTCACGCCTTCGCCGTAGAGGATGTCGAACTCGGCTTGGCGGAACGGCGGTGCTACCTTGTTTTTAATCACTTTCACGCGGGTTTCGTTGCCCAGGATGTCATCGCCCTTTTTAATTTGGCCGATGCGGCGGATATCGAGGCGCACGGAGGCGTAGAACTTGAGCGCATTGCCGCCGGTGGTGGTTTCTGGGCTGCCGAACATCACACCGATCTTCATGCGGATTTGATTGATGAACACCACCAAAGTGTTGGTTTTCTTAATGTGGCCGGTGAGCTTGCGCAAGGCTTGGCTCATCAGGCGGGCTTGCAGGCCCACGTGGCTGTCGCCCATTTCGCCTTCGATTTCTGCTTTCGGCACCAGCGCGGCCACGGAGTCGATCACCACCATGTCCACACCGCCGGAGCGCACCAGCATATCGCAGATTTCCAGCGCCTGCTCACCTGTGTCCGGCTGCGACACCATCAACTCTTCCACCTTCACGCCCAGCTTGCGCGCGTAAATCGGGTCGAACGCGTTTTCCGCATCGATAAAGGCACACACACCGCCGTTTTTCTGGCATTGCGCGATGGTTTCCAAACATAGCGTGGTTTTACCGGAAGACTCCGGCCCGAAGATTTCCACAATGCGCCCGCGCGGCAAACCGCCCACGCCCAGCGCCAAATCCACGCCCAAAGAGCCGGTGGAAATCACTTCCAAGTTTTCATCCTGATGGCTGCCGTCCATCTTCATGATGGCGCCTTTGCCGAAATTCTTTTCAATCTGCGCCAGCGCGGCGGCCAGAGCCTTTTTCTTCTCGTCTTCAGGAGTAGACGCTTTATCTGCCTTGTTTTTTGCTTCTGCCATAATCAATCCCTGTTTTTGAAGTGTGAATAAATCTGGCGGATTATCGCACAAAGCACCGCCGCTGTGTTTGCCGAAAAGCCGCCGAAACTTGAGCGCCCCGCCCGATGCTGGCAATATACCGTTATTTTTTCCGCACTCACCGAATTATGAACGCCTCCAACCCCCAGCAAGAGCATCCGCGCAGCATCAAATCTTTCGTTTTGCGCCAAGGCCACATGACCCCCGCCCAGCAGCGCGCCATCGATGAAAACTGGCCGCGCTTCGGCCTGGATTTCCAACACGCGCCCGTTGATTTAAACGCCGCCTTCGGCCGGGAAGCCCCCAAAATCCTCGAAATCGGCTTCGGCATGGGCACCGCCACCGCCGAAATCGCCAAAAGGCTACCTGAAAAAGATTTTCTCGCCATCGACGTGCACGGCCCCGGCGTGGGCAATTTGTGCAAGCTCATGGCCGAGCAGGAGATTGCCAATATCCGCGTGATGCGCCACGATGCCGTGGAAGTGGTGGAAACCATGCTGCCCGATACCTGCCTGAGCGGCATCCACATTTTCTTCCCCGATCCCTGGCACAAAAAACGCCATCACAAACGCCGCCTGATTCAAGCCCCCTTCGTGGCCAAGCTGCTGCCCAAACTCAAAAGCGGCGGCTATATCCACCTCGCCACCGACTGGGAAGAATACGCCGTGCAGATGCTCGAAGTGCTGAGCAGTTTCCCCGAGCTGCAAAACACCGCCGAAGCCTATGCCACCACCCCGGCCTACCGCCCCGAAACCAAATTTGAAGCCCGCGGCAAACGGCTCGGCCACGGCGTGTGGGATTTGGTGTTTGAAAAACGCTGACGGCAATTTTCAGGTAGCCTTTGCCTACCGTTCTTGTCCCTTATATCCACATTCCGCTATCCGATTCAAAACAGGCTACCTGAAAGCGCAGCTTCAATATAGTAGATTAACAAAAACCAGTACAGCGTTGGCTCGCCTTGCCGTAACGTGTGTACTGTCTGCGGCTCGCCGCCTTGTCCTGATTTTTGTTAATCCACTATAAAACCCGCTTCAGGTAGCCTCTTGCCAAGCCCGCCCATCCTCTCCCGCCATGCCCTTCACCCTTGCCCACCCCGTTGCCGTGCTGCCCTTTGCCCGCTGCCGCCGCGTCCACTTCCCGGCCATGGTTATCGGCAGCCTCGCGCCGGATTTTGTGTATTTCCTGCACGGCCGCACCGTGCCGGGCGGGCATGGCTTGGTCAATCTGCTGTGGCCGAACCTGCCGCTGTGTTTCGCCCTCTATGCGCTCTATCTCGCCTTGCGGCACCACACCTTGCGCGACTTTCTGCCCGACTGCCTCAACGCAGCCTACAAGCTACCTGAAAGCACCATCGCCACCGCCCCGCAAAAACGCCGCCAAATAGCAGCCGTGCTGTTTACCTTTGTTTTCAGCGCCCTATTCGGCATGATTACCCATCTGTTGTTAGATGCCTTCACCCACCCGACCGGCTGGTTTGTGCAACATTTTGCCCCGCTGCAACAGACTGTGTTCACCCTGCCGGCCTATAAATGGCTGCAATATGGCGGCGGCGTGTTCGGCTTGGTCGGCTGCCTGCTGTTTGTACTCCATGCCGCCCGCCGCCGGCCGCACCGATCGGCCAAAACCGCACGGCAGAAAAGACTCTTCTGGGCAAGCTGCACCCTGCTGACGCTCTGCGGCTGGGCACTCTGGCAAACCGCCGCACCTATCCCATTGGCTCACGCCGCCACCCAAATCATCCGTCTCATCGACTGCGCCGTGCTCGGCTTCTCACTGCTCTGCGCGGCATGGCGCTTAACTTTCAGGTAGCCCCAATCTCTTCCCGCCGTTTAGCCAAACCAACACAAAAAGGCTACCTGAAAAATGCAAGGCAAGTTTCTGCTTTGCATTTTTCAGGTAGCCTTATTTCAACTTGCGGTATCGTGCCGCTTATACTGCCTCGTTCTTGCTCAAAGTGAAGCCGGTGAAGCCGAATACGAGGGTGAGCAGCAAGCTGAGGTAGCAGAAGAAGGCGTAGGGCAGATATTCGATCACGGGAACGCCCAGGGCGTGGTGGATAAACACGCCGCATACGCTCCAGGGCACCAGCGGATTGGTTACCGTGCCGGCGTCCTCCACGGTGCGGGCGATGTTGCGCGGGTGCAGGCCGAGCCGTTCGTAGATGGGCTTGAAGGTGTTGCCGGCCAGGAGCAGGCTGAGGTATTGCTCGCCGATGAGCACGTTGACGCCCAGCGAAGTGGCGGCCACAGTGAAGGTGGCGCGGCCGGCATTAACCAACATATGGCCGATGCCGGAGAGCAGCGCGGGCAAGATGCCCAGGGCGTTGAGCAGGCCGCCGAGGCTGAGGGCGAGGATAACGATGGTTTGGGTGAAAAACATGCTGCCGATGCCGCCGCGCGAAATCAGCTTGGCCACATTGCCCAAATCGGTGCCTTCGGGCGGCGCATAGCCGTTGAAGAAGTAGCCGCCGAGCTGTTCAATGTTGGGGCTGCTGTGCAGGTAGGTGAGCACGAGGGAAACGGCGATGGTGATGATGATGGTGTAAATCGCGTTCACGCGGCGCATGGCCAAAACGATCAGCACGGCAAAGGGCAACAGGGTGTAGCCGTGCACTAAGCCGCTGGCCTGCAGTTGGGTTTGGAAAGCGGCTACGCTGCTTAAATCGGCGGCAGCAGTATGGCCGGAGAGCAGCCAGAGCAGCAGCGCAGTGAGCAGCCAGGCGGGGATGGTGGTGTACATCATATTGCGGATGTGGTCGAACAAATCGATGCCCACAATGGAGGCGGCAATGCTGGTGGTGTCGGAAATGGGCGACATTTTGTCGCCGAAAAACGCACCGGATACCACTGCCCCGGCCACCACGGCCGGATTGGCACCCAGCGCACTGCCCATGCCGATAAAGGCCACGCCCAGGGTGGCGCAGGTGGTGAGGCTGCTGCCGATGGCCACGCCCACCATCGAAGTGAGCACGAAGGCGGAAAGGTAGAAAAACTGCGGCGAAATCAGCTCGAAACCGTAATACATCAGCGTGGGAATCGCGCCGGACACCATCAGCGCCGACACCAGCAAACCAATGAAAAAGAAGAGATAAATCGCGCCGATGCCGGAGAGCACGCCGCGTGCCATGCTCAGCTGCATACGGCCGAAATCCAGCCCTTTGGCTTTGCCGAAACAGAGCAGCCCGCACAGCACCAAAATCACCGACAAATGCGGCACCCAGCCGAAATGGATCATGGTGATGCCCATCACGGCCACCACCAGCGCGGCCATCACCGCCGCCTCGCGCGGCTGCATTTCCAATAAGGCTTCTTTGGTTTCGTTCACTTGTATCCCTCAAATTCCGGCTTGGCAGTTTGTGCCACAAATTTTGTAAAGAGGCTGTCAAACTACCATTTCCTGCCCGGCAAGGCAATCTCTCGGCATCAGCAATACCTATTTTAAAAGGGCACAGATTCGCCCGATTTGTGTTTCAGGCTACCTGAAAACAGTTTGGAATCATACTAGAAATAAAGTTTATGCAATAAAATTGCAAAATATTAGGCATTATAAAAAATAAATGTCTCACCCCTATTCCCGGCAGCACTTGCAACAAACACATGCTATTCAGCTAAAATACGCCCCAACCGAGAGGCTACCTGAAAAATGCCGCCTTTAGCCGTTTGAACTTCTGTTGCAGTTCATGCTTTCAGGTAGCCTCAAATATTCTATAAATCATCACATTAAACAGGACCCGAACCATGCCAGAATACCGCTCCAAAACCTCCACCCACGGCCGCAATATGGCGGGCGCACGCGCATTGTGGCGCGCCACCGGCGTGATGGAAACCGACTTCGGCAAACCCATCATCGCCGTTGCCAACTCGTTCACCCAATTCGTGCCCGGCCATGTCCACCTGCACAATATGGGTCAGCTGGTTGCCCGCGAAATTGAAAAAGCCGGCGCCATCGCCAAAGAATTCAACACCATCGCCATCGACGACGGCATCGCCATGGGACACAGCGGCATGCTGTACTCCCTGCCCAGCCGCGATTTGATTGCCGACTCCATCGAATATATGGTCAACGCCCACTGCGCCGACGCGCTGGTGTGCATTTCCAACTGCGACAAA
>CAUUTP010000055.1:0-13788 GCA_963548155.1 uncultured Eikenella sp. | reverse complement strand
TGGCCGAAATGGCGCTGCCAATCCTGCCAAAAAGCAAACAGGGGATTGAGCATGTAGCGAAACGCGACGGCTGGCCGTTTGAATACATCAAAGGGCAAGGGCGCGGCGGGCGGCTGAAAAAGTTTGTGCTCTCCGGGCTACCTGAAGAAATCCAAGCGGCGGTGCGGGAACGGCAGGCAGAGCAGTTGCTGGCGCAATCACAGCCGGCGGTGCTGCCGAGCGTGGCTAAGGCCAAGCGGCCGGTGGCGGTACGGCGGATGGAGCAGTTGGGTTTGCCGATTGACGACTATGCGATGGGTTTGAACGACAAGCAGCGCGACTGCGCCCATGCGCGGATGGCTCTGGCGGCGGAGGTATTGCGGCTGCATGAGGTAACCGGCTTTGGGATTACGGATGCGGTGCAGTTTGTGGTGCGGCAGGTGGAAAGCGGGCAGTTATCGGAATCGCTGGCTTATTTGGTGCCGGTGGCCAATGCCCGCGCCAACAACCAACGCGGCATCAGCACACGCACCCTGAAAGGCTGGGTAGCGGCCTACCGTGCCGCCACTTCACCCAACGAGCGGCTGGCTGCCTTGGCACCGCGCCCGACCAAAAAAGAGACGCCGGTGGTGCAGATTGCCTGGCTGGCCGACTTTATGGCGCACCACTGCCGCCCGAGCGCCCCGAAGTTGGCGCACAGCTATCAGGAATTTGCCAAAGGCTGGCTGGCCGCGCAGCCGGGCTACGAGCTGCCAAGCCTCGATACGGTGCGGCGGGTGTGGAAAAGGCTGCCGCAGATTATGCAGCAGCGCGGGCGGATGACGGGTGCGGCCTACAAATCGCTGCTGCCCTATATCCGGCGCGACTGGCAGGCTTTACGGCCAAATGATGTGTGGATCGGCGACGGCCACAGCTTTAAAGCCAAGGTGCAGCACCCGATTCACGGCCAGCCGTTTAAGCCCGAGGTGACTGTGATTATCGACGGCTGCACGCGCATGGTGGTGGGGTTTAGCTTTTCGCTCGCCGAGAGCTGTGTGGCGGTGGCGGATGCGCTGCGTATCGGCATCAAGCACAACGGCGTGCCGCTGATGTACTACTCCGACAACGGCGGCGGCCAAACCGGCAAAACCATCGACCATGAAATCACCGGCTTAACCGCCCGGCTGGGCATCCACCATGAAACCGGCCTGCCGGGCAACCCACAGGGTCGAGGCATCATCGAAAGATGGTGGCAAGACAACCTGATCCGGCTGGCCGCGCAATACGAAACCTTTACCGGCTCCAGCATGGATCGAAGCACGCAAAACCTGCTCTACCGCAAGATGGACAGTGCGTTTAACGCATGGCGACAGGGCAAGGAATTGACACCCGAGCAGCAGCGCTACAAGGCCAAGCTGCCGAGCTGGCAGCAGTTTATGGCGGATGTGATGCAGTGTATTGCCGATTACAACAACCGGCCGCACAGCGAGCTGCCGAAAACCGCCGACGGCGTGCACTACACCCCGCTGCAATACCGCGACCTGCGGATGCAGCAGGAAAACCTCGCCCCCGACCTGCTGGCCGAAGCGGAGCTGGACGTGCTGTTTAGGCCGCAGGAAGTGCGCAAGGCGGCACGCGGGCAGATTGAGCTGTTTGGCAATGTGTATTTTTCGACCGATTTGGCCGAACTACACGGCGAAGACGTGCGGGTGGCCTACGACTACGACGATGCCGAGTGGGTGTATGTGTACAAGATGGACGGCAGCTTTGTGTGCAAAGCCAAGGTGGACGGCAATAAACGCGCGGCCATGCCGATTACGGTGCGCGACCAGCTGGCGGAAAAACGTGCCAAAGGCCGCATCAAACGCGCCGAAAACACCATCCGGCTGGCGAAAGAAGAAACCCGCCCGGCCATCGAGCACCAGCCCGATTTTGGCCTGCTGGTTGGCAATGGGAACTACGAACCCGTGCCGGCGAAAAAACCTCAGATATTTATGTTTGAAAGCGACCGCGATGAATGGGAGCGGCAGCAAGCGAAGTAAAACAGGCAGCCTGCGGCAACAGGCTACCTGAAACCCTGAAACCCCTTTTTAAAAGGATTTTAAAGATGAGCATCAGACAGGATTTACAAGACTATATCAGCGATAACGGCCTCTCGCAATCGGCGGTGGCGCGTGCCGTGGGCGTCACCTCGCCCGTGGTGAACCAATACCTGCACGGCAAATACCCGGGCAATGTGCAGGAAATCGAACGCAAGATTGCCGCCTATCTGCAAAAGCAGCGCGAGCGCGAAGCCGAAAGAAAGCTGGAGGTGGACTATGTGCTCACGACTACGGCCAAGCGGGTGCGCGACGTGCTGCGGTTGGCACACGTGGAAGGCGAAGCAGTGGTGCTATTTGGACAGGCCGGCTTGGGTAAAACCAGCTCACTGCGCGAATACTGCAAACAGGCACCCGATGCGCTGATGATTGAGACCGATCCGACCTATACCGCCAAAGTGCTGCTGCAAAAGCTGGCCGCCATGCTGGGCGCAGAGGGCAAAGGCAGCCTGAACGAGCTGATGGATGCGGTGGTGGGCCGATTGCGCGACAGCGGCCGCATCATCTTGGTGGATGAAGCGGAAAACTTACCGCTGCGGGCGTTGGAATGCCTGCGCCGGGTACACGACAAAACCGGCTGCGGCTTGGTGTTGGCCGGGATGCCGAGGCTGCTGGTCAACCTGCGCGGCAAAAACGGCGAATTGAAACAGCTCTACAGCCGCATGGCCTTTAAGCTGGATTTGGGCGAGAGCGTGCCGGATGAAGACTTAGCACAGATTGTGGCCCAAGCGATGCCGGATATGGATGAGGAGGCCGCCACCGAGCTGGTGCGCACTGCCGCAGGCAACGCACGCCGGCTGGACAAGATGCTACGCGGCGTGGTGCGGCTTGCCCGGATTAACCGGCAGGAACCCTCCGTGGAAATGGTACGGCAGTTTGCCGAGATGTTGATCCATTAAAGGGGGAAACGGGAATGTGGCAAGACAGCTTAAAACCGGCGCTGCGGCGCTGGATGGTGGGCACGCTGATTGCGCTGGCTTATGCCGCCATGACCGGCAGCTGCACCCCTCAGCCGGCAGCAAACAGGGTGCTGGTACAGACCGAGCCAACAACCGACCGCATGGCCACCCTGCAACAGCAGGCCGACCGCGAAGCAACGCAATGGGAAGCGGCCTACAGCCGCATGAGCGACCAAGAGCGGATGCGCGGCATCGTGTATGAACCTATCCCCGACAGGCTACCTGAAACCGAAAGGACAAACCCATGATTAGGCGACCGATTAGACGACGAGGCTACAACTTGAGTGATAAAGAATTTAAGTTGCAATTGATGGAGCAGCGGTATTTGCGGCGCAAGGCGCGTCAGGCAGAACAAGCCGAACAGGCAGCAGCAAAACGGAAAAGGTATGGCGGATAAAGGCTACCTGAAAATGACCGAGCAAACCTGTTACCGCTGCCGATATTGGCAAACCAGCGAGCCGGGAAAAGACAAAGAGCCTAGGCCGACGCCGATGTTGAGGTTTGGCTTTGCGCCCTGCGCCAAAGGAGAAATCGGCCGCTATTGGTCACGCAAGGCAGCGGCTTGCAAACACTATCAGGCCATCGGCGCAGCGGCGCAAAAAAGGCGTGATGAGATGATGAAGAAGTTAGGAGCTTAGAAATGACACAGCAATTTAAATTTGGCGATAAGGTCAGGTGTTTTCCCACACCGACATCTGTTGGCGTAGTGCTATCAGCAGTGGACGAATACGGCTATGTAAACGTGATGTTTGATGGCGCCCTTGAAGTGGAAGACTTCCCTGTTTCCGGGTTGGAGCTTATCCCCAACTCCGATACTGCCCGGCTCGATTGGATGATTCTGCGCGATTACCCGGGCGACATGAACGACGAAGACAGGGCATTTACCCTGCAAGCCGAGCGCGAAAACATCGATACCTTTTTGCGCCTCGATGCCGAGCAGCAAGGAGCAGCAGCATGAAAACCCGTTGCCCGTGCTGCGGTGCGGAAAACTCCCTCGATGCGCTGATTGCCCACGAGCAGGCGCGGCAGAGTTTGTGGACACTGGCCAATATCGGAGGGGCGATGACGCTGGGGCTAGTGAAATATCTTGGCCTGTTTCGCCCGAACAAGTCTGCGCTCTCTCAAGCTCGCATGGCTTCGTTGATGGCCGAACTGCTGCCGGACATCCAAGCCGGGCAGATTTACCGCAACGGCCAATCCTACCCCGCCCCAGTGGCCGCCTGGGCTTATGCGTTTAACGAGGTGCTGTCCGCCCGCGACAGCGGCCGCCTGAAAACCCCACTCAAATCCCACGGCTACCTGTACGAGATTATCGCTGGTTGGGCGGGCAATGTGGCATCGGTGCCGGTATCCATCAGCGACGGCACCGCCACCCCAGCCATTATCGGCGGCAGCCGGCAACGGGGAAGCAAAGTGGTGGATGCCGTACAACAACTGGAGGAAATGAAAAATGAGCAAGCCACTACCTAAGTTTGTTAGCGATGAACTGCTGACCGGGCTGCAAAAACTGCTGATGCTGCGGCTGGAAGGTGCGCCGCCCGCCGACGGCATCAAATTGACGGCCAGCGTATGGGTGGAGGCCATCGCCTCAGTGAATATCAGTTGGGCCGAACAGTTGGACAAAGGGCGAATCACCGCAGGATTTACCCGGTTATTTGCCGAAATCGAACGCTGGCCGACACCCAAGATGCTGATTAGGTGTCTGCCACCGAGGCCGGAGCCGCCGAAGTTGGAGCATAAAAAGCAGCTTACACCGGAAGAAAAAGCCCGGGGACGGGAAAACCTGAAAAAACTGTATCAAATAATCGCTGAAATCTTTGAAAGGAAAAAGCAATGGTAGCGAAAAAGAAAACCCGCATTAAACAGGCCGCGCTGACGGCTGCCGTGCAGAGCCGCGTGGAAGCCTCGGCGCAAATCCGCCGCATCGGCGACTTGGCACGCGAAGTGAAACGCTTGGAAGCCGAGATGGGCGACAAGCAAGCGGCCATCGAGCAGGAATACAACGAGCTGGCCGACCCGCTGCGCGCCGAACTGGCCGAGCTCACCGGCGGCGTGCAGGCCTACTGCGAAGCCAACCGCGAAGAGCTGACCGAAGGCTACAAAACCAAGACCGTGGATTTTGTGACCGGCATCGTGAAATGGCGTGCCGACCCGCCCAGCGTGCGTGTAACCGGTGTGGCGGCGGTGTTGGCCTACCTGAAGGAAAAAACCGCGCTGGCTCGCTTTGTGCGGCTGAAAGAAGAAATCAACAAGGAGGCCATCCTCAACGAGGCCGAGCTGTTTGCCGACGGGCAGGTGCCGGGTATCAAGATTATGAGTGGGGTAGAAAAAATTGTGATCGAGCCCAGCGACCCGGAATTAGCGGGGGTGTGAGATGGCTGTAATGCTGAATGAAGGCAAGTCCTGCGCCGATAAAGCAGGTAGAGAAATCAACTGCACCCTGAAAATTGATGTATCCGACACCATCAATACTTGCGGCTACCGCGCTCTGGAGTTGGCACGGCACTACTGTGCCACGGCTGAAGCCTACCGCCGAGAAGGCCGCTGGTGGTTTGCCTGGGCGGCTACATGGTTTGCCATCAGTGCCGCAATTTGGTTTGCTATGTAGGAGCTTGAAAAAATGAAGAAATATCTTTTAGTAGAAATGCCCGATTTTTCGGTTTGGCGTGTGCCCACCCAAATTATCGCCGATACCCGAACAGATTATTACGCCGAGCGCTGCGGCGAAGACCGCGAGAAGGTTAAAGCCGAAACCGAACAGCTGTTTACCGCGCATGAATACGAAATCGAAGACTGGGCAGCCAACAACATGGATTGGGACGAAGTGAAAACCCATGCCGTACAGGTCAAGGCCAGCGAGGTGGATTACCAAGAAGGCTGGATCAATGGCAACAAATGTGTAACCGACGATGAGGAGCAAAAAGATGTGGGTTAAGCAATGCCGAGCCTACAGGCTACCTGAAACCCCGGATGCGGCTGTTTTAGCCGCCGCCTTGGACGAACACCGCTTTGCACCGCCCTGCGGGCTGGATTGGTTTACCGACGGTTTTGCCGTGCCGCAGCCGTTTGGCGACGAGCTGGTATTTGCCGCCAACAAAACGCTGGGAATCAGCCTGAAACGTGAAGAACGGGTGCTGCCGGGTGCGGTCATCAAAACCGTTTTGGACGAAAAAATCGCCAAAATCGAAGTAGAGGAAGCCCGCAAAGTCGGCCGCAAGGAAAGGCAGGAGCTGAAAGAACAGATTACCGACGAGCTGCTGCCGCGCGCCTTTACCCGCGCCAGCCGTACCGATGCAGTCTTGGTTGGCGGCTACCTGCTGATTAACCAAACCGGCAACAAAGCCGAAAACCTGTTGAGCCATCTGCGTGAAGCATTAGGCGGGCTGCGGGCACAGCCCACCGTTACCCGCCGCTCCGTATCCAAGCTGATGACCCAATGGCTGCTGCGCGGCGAGGCCGACGGACAATTTGAGCTGGACGACTACGTGGCCTTGGTGGGCGCGGGTGATATGGGCGCGGAAATACGCATCAAGCGCGAAGACGTAACCGCCGAAGAAGTGGTGCAGCATGTGGAATGCGGTAAACGTGTGGTCGAGCTTGGCTTGGTATGGCGCGAGAGCGTGGTGTTGGTGCTGACGCAGGATTTAACCCTGAAACGCCTCCGCTACCTAGACCACCTGCAGGAGGATGCCCAGAGCCACGGCGACAGCGGATTTGATTTGGCCGCCGCCTCGCAAATCATCTCAAGCAACGCATTGGCCTCAATATTGGACGAGCTGGCCGAATTGTTAGGTGGCTGGCAGGAGTAAAGACATGGCAAAAGTAATTATTACCATCGAAGACATGGGAAACACATTAGACATCGGATGTACCAGTGACGTGCCTATGGTGCGCGGTATCTCCTCCAAGAATACCCCCGCACAGAATTATGCCAATATTGCCATCATGTCTATTAATGCCAACGCCTGCTTACGTGGCGGGGAAGTGCAGGATATTTATTCGGGAGCTAAGCAGTAAGCAGGCTACCTGAAAAATCCTGCACCCTGAAAATTACACTATGTGTAAATGTGTCATTTCCGAATTTTTGAAACCCGCGCGGCACGGTTTGCCGCTTAATTTAAACTGGAGTTAAACCATGAATAAACAGGATTTAATCAAAGACATCGCCGAGCGTGGCGAATTTACCAAGGCCGATGCCGAGACTGCTCTGAAGGCGGTGCAGGGTGCCATCATCGCCGTCCTAGTCAATGGCGACAAAATCACCCTGCCGGGCTTTGGCACGTTTAAAGTGGTGGAGACCGCCGCCCGTACCGGCCGCAATCCGAAAACCGGGGAGCCGGTGCAGGTGGCAGCTAAACGCAAGGTACAGTTTAAGCCGAACGTGCAGCTCAAAGAGCTGGTGAATCAGTGATGCTCAATCCATGCCGCTGCCGGATGCGGCGGCATGAGTGGATCATTACAAGAGGCTACCTGAAAAATGCAGGCTAATCTGAACAAACTGAAAGCCAAAATCCACATTGGCAAAGCGCAGCTGGGCTTGGATGATGACACCTACCGCGGCCTGCTGCGCCGAGAAACGGGCAAAAGCTCCTGCGCCAAGATGACCCTGCGTGAGCTGGAAGCTGTGCTCGCGGCCATGCAGCGGCAGGGTTTTGCCGCCAGCCGCCCGATGGGGCGCCGCCCCAGCCCGCGCCGCTCGGCCTCCAAGATGATCGGCAAGGTAGAGGCGCTGCTGTTGGATAACGGCCTGACTTGGGCTTATGCGCACGGGATGGCCAAACGGATGTTTGGCGTGGACCAAGTGCATTGGCTGTCCGACGATAAACTGCACAAACTGGTGGCGGCCTTGCAGATTTATGCCAACCGCCGGAAAGGAGAAAAATAATGTCGTTTGAACACTACGATGAAACGGATTTTGATGCGGTGCGCCACCTGCTGCCGGACAGCGTAATGGAGATGGTGGGGCTGATTGGCGCCGAGCCGACGCTTGCGCTGCTGCGCGCCTACGGCGGCACCACCTTCCCGGTGTCCTGCAATGTGAAGCGTGCCGGGCAGGCTACGCACGCTGCCTTGACGGAAGTGGTGGGCGAACAGGCGGCAGACAAGCTGTGCCGCGCCTTCGGCCAACGCCAGCGGCTGTGGCTGCCGAAATGCGAACGGGCGGTGCGAGAGCTGCTGCACCGTAAAATCCGCCGCCAGTTTGACGAGCTGGTGAGCCGCGATAACATGACCGCGTTTTGGGCGGTGCAGAATTTGGCGCAATGCCACCACCTTACCGACCGCACGGTGTGGGACATCCTCAAAAAGACCGACAATGCGCCGCCGCCGGAGAGCCGGCAAATCTCGCTGCTTTAACGGTGTGAGCCGCCTCAAGCATTTTCAGGTAGCCTGCCGTTGGACAATAACCCCAGTGTAACCACTGGGGTTTTTATCATGTTTATTACCATTACAGCCGGACATTCCAACACCGACCCGGGCGCCGTGAACGGCAGCGACCGCGAGGCGGACATTGCGCAGGATATGCGCAATATCGTGGCCTCTATCCTGCGCACCGATTACGGCTTGGAGGTTAAAACCGATGGCGAGGGCAAGGGCAATATGCCGCTCAGAGAAGCGGTCAAACTCATCAAAGGCAGCCGCTTGGCGGTGGAATTTCACACCAACGCCGCCGCGAATAAGACGGCCACCGGCATCGAAGCCCTCTCTACACCGAAAAACAAGGCTGCCTGCCAGCGCTTATGCGCGGCGGTAGCCGCTGCCAGCGGCTGGAAGCTGCGCGGCGAGGGTGGGTTTAAGCCCGACAATGCGGGGCAGCACAGTCGTTTGGCCTATGCGCAGGCGGGCGGCATTATCTTGGAGCCGTTTTTTATCAGCAATGATGCGGATTTGGCGCTATGGAAGCAGACTAAATGGCGCATCTGCCGCGCGGTGGCCGAAGCGATTGCGGCGGAGGTGACGGTATGAGTCTGAAGAAAACATTGGTGGCTCTGGCTTTGGGTAGTTTGCCCAAGCACACCCACCCGCACCTGCCGCCACGGCGCGATGTGTGGATGGACCAGCCACTACCGAACTGGAAGCGCAGCGGCGTGGCAGCGGCCAAACGGGCGGCCAAACGGCGCAGAAAGGCGAAACGATGAGCGGATTTAAACACTGGATGACCGGGGCATTTACCAACCCGACCACCGGCCAGGCATCTCATACCAAAATTTGGGCGAATGTTTCCTGTGCGGCCATGACCTACAAGTTTTTGGTAACGGATGCGCCGATGGAAATATGGGCAGTTTACGGCTGCATTGTGGGCGGGTACGTCCTAGGTAAGCGCGGCTTGAGCATCATCCCGCAACTGGCACAAATCAAACTGGAAAAGGAGCGTGAAAATGGTGTGGATGCCCCTGCTGAGTAAGCTCTTGCCTACGGGCGGGCTGTGGAAAAAGCTGCTGCCGCTGCTGCTGGCTTTGGCTGTGGCGGCCACCTGCTACCGTGCAGGCTACCTGAACCGCGACGGCAAAGCCAAAGCCGAAATGGCCGCAGTAACCGCCGCACACCAACAGGCACAGCTGGAGGCGGAACGCGCCTACAGCGCCAAACTAGCCGAAGTGGCGGCAGAGCGGCAGAAATGGGTTGATTTTGCCCAGAGCCAATCCGTGAAACTGGCCGAAGCCAACCGACGACTAGATACCAAAACCACCCATATCAAACAGGAGATACCCCATGCGATTGCACGCGACAACAGCACTGGCGGCTGCCATAGCGGCCTTGGCACTGACGGCCTGCGGCTCTACCGCCAAGCCCTCGGTTACAGCGCCGATTAAAGTGGTCGAAAAGCCCACCCTACCGCCCGCTCCGGCGGAACTGTTGGCGGATTACGAACGCCCAGCGCCGCCGGTTTCAGGTAGCCCTGAGGCGCTGCTCAACCACGCCGCCGAGTACGGCGCATGGTGCGGCAAGCGCGATGCGCAGGCCGCCGGCTGGCAGCAGTGGTATCGCAACGGACAAGGGGTGCATCGTGAGTAGATACCGCGAATTGGTGCAACACCGCTTGGCGGTGTGCCACGCCGGTATGGAGCTCAAGCTGGCCCGTGCCCGCGAACAGGAAGCGTTTGTACTGGCGGTGGAGCGCAAATTATCGGCAGGCAGTTGGGATTACCGCATGGGCATGACCCCGAATTTCGGCGTAGTGTTTACCGTGTTCTGTCGCATCCCGCTCAAAGAGCAGTATCAGGCGGTCAAGGCCGCCTTGGCCGAATGTGGCGACGTGGAATTTGATGTGCAGGACAAGCGCCCGTGCCTGCATGTGAGCAGCCGCACCGACGAGGGCATCGATTGCTGCGTGGTATTTGACGGAGACGATGATGGCCGCTGAATTTTTGACGATAGATTATGTATTTCAGGGCGCCATCGGCATCGTGATGACGGTACTGTGGCGCTACATCGGCAAAGTGGACGGCAAGTTTGATTCCGTACAAGCCGAGAATCACGCTTTGCGCGAACGCCTGCACGAAGTGGAAAAATCCTACCAAAGCAAAGTCGAAGCCCGAGAATACAAGGGCGAAGTGCTGGAGTTGTTACGGGAAATCAAGAGCGACCTCAAAGAGGTTAGCGACAAGTTAAACGAAAAGGCCGACAAAAAATGAGCAACCCTTACCAAGACCCCGTTGTAGCAATGCTGCGCGAAATCAGCGCCAAACAGGATGTAACCATTGCCAAACAGGATGAAATGGATAAACGGCTGGCGGATATACAGGCCGATTGCCAGCGCATCGCCCGTACCAATGGCGGCTTGGCCGGTGCGTTATCCGGCGCGGTGAGCGGCGGCGTGGTGGCCACCGGCATTGCCTTTATCCGCGCTAAATTCGGCTTTTGAGATTGGATTGAGATATGGCCCACCCGAAGGAAACCCGCGACCGCTTGCGCCAGCTCTATGTATCCGGCAACCAAACGCTGGAGACGGCGGCGATGATGTGCAGCACCACGCAGGCCACCGCCCGCCGTTGGCGCGAACAGGCGCGCGAGCGCGGCGACGATTGGGACAAGATGCGCGCCGCCTACACCCTGGCCGGCGGCAGCATCGAGGAGCTGGGGCGGGCAACGATGGCCGGCTTCTTGCAACAATACAGCTCGACCATGGAGCTGCTGCAACAGGACGGCGACCTAGGCCCGGCGGAAAAGGTCAAGCTGTTGGCCAGCTTGGCCGATGCCTATAACAAGACCGTGGCGGCCAATGCCAAAATCCTGCCGGAAACCAGCAAGCTGGCCACGGCGCTGGAGGTGGTGGAACTGCTGGTGCAGTTTGTGTCGGAAAAACACCCCAAACAGCTGGCGGCACTGGCAGAGGTGCTGGAGCCGTTTGGGGCGGAGGTGGAAAAGAGGTTTGGTTAAATCTTTGAAGCTAGGCCACGTTTCTTTAGTTCCATCAAACCTGCTTCTGTAATTTTAATTACAGCAAAATAAGGTTCTTTAGGACTAATTCCTTCTAAATGTATAAAACCTTTGTCATGTAAAAATATAAGGTTTCTCTTAACTGCATCGTAGTCAGGGGAGCTAATATCTTGTGCATAAATTCTTTCCACTAATTCTTGAAAAGAAATCGCTTCGCCATGGTAAGTCGCTACTTTTAAAAGAATATGCTTCTGTAGTATTTCATCTGTATCTATTTTGCTCATTAATAAGATTCCTATGAAAAATAAAGAGTTTCTAAAATCCCTCTCCGCCATTGCCGACCAACTACGGCGCACCATCGAGGCGGAAGTGGTAGGCTTTGAATCGACCCCGGCGGCCATTGCGGAGCGCCGGGCAAAGGTATTCGACCCGCTAAGTGGCTTTGAATACTTTGTTTATACCTACTTCCCGCATTATGTGCACACGGCGGACAAATCTCAACTGCACGAGTTTCTGTTTACGAGGCTACCTGAAATCCTGCGCGAGCCGAAGGGTGTGCCGGAAGCGACAGGCGCGCCGCGCGGCGAGGGTAAATCCACGTTGGTAACACAGTTGTTTACCCTGTATTGCATCGTAACCGCGCAGAAGCATTACTGCGTAATCGTGATGGACAGCATCGACCAAGCCTACCCGATGCTCGAGGCGATTAAGGCCGAGCTGGCTTATAACCCGCGCTTGCTGACCGATTTTCCCGAGGCGGCGGGCGCAGGGCGGGTGTGGCAGGCTGGCACGATTGTGACCGCCAACGACATCAAAGTGCAGGTGGCGGGCTCGGGCAAAAAACTGCGCGGCCTGCGCCACGGCCCCTACCGTCCGGATTTAACCATCTTGGACGATATCGAGAACGACGAGCAGGTGCGTTCGCCCGAACAGCGCAAAAAGCTCAATGACTGGCTGGACAAAACCATCCTGCCTTTGGGCGGCGTGGGCATGAAATACGATGTGATTTACATCGGCACCATCCTGCACTACGACAGCGTGCTGGCGCGCACCTTAAATAACCCGTTTTGGCACCGCAAAAAATTTCAGGCCATGATCCGCTGGCCGGACAATATGGCGCTGTGGGAGCAGTGGGAAGAGCTGTACCGCAATGAGGGCGAAGCAATGGCGTTGGCGTTTTACCGCGCCCACCGCGCGGAAATGGAAGCCGGCGCGGTTACCAGTTGGGCAGCGCGCGGGGTGCTGGAGCTGATGACCATCCGCGCCCGCGTGGGGCATGCGGCGTTTGACAGTGAGTACCAAAACGACCCGGTATCCGGCGATGCCGCGCCGTTTGCCAACAGCCTGCATTTTTGGGTACAGCGCGATAACGAGTGGCTGTTTTTCGGCGCCTGCGACCCGAGTTTGGGCAAGGCTGGTGCGAGCCGCGACCCGTCGGCGTTGCTGGTGGGCGGTTTTAACAAGCGCACCGGCGTGCTGGATGTAGTGGAGGCGCAGATTAAAAAACGCCTGCCCGACCGCATTATTGAAGACATCATTGCGCTGCAACGGCAATACCGTTGCCTGCTGTGGGGCATCGAGACGGTGCAATTCCAAGAGTTTTTAAAAACGGAGCTAGTGAAACGCGGCGCGGCGGCGGGCGTGCCGATTCCGGCGCGCGGCATCAAGCCGGTGGCGGATAAGCTGTTGAGGATTGAGAGCCTGCAACCGCATATGGCCAACGGCCTCATCCGCCTGCATGCCAGTCAAAGCACGCTGATCCAGCAGCTGCGGCATTTTCCGATGGCCGACCATGACGACGGCCCGGATGCGCTGCATATGCTGTGGATGCTGGCGCAAAGCGGCTTCGGGGCGATTGACTACACTGCCGTACCGCGCCGCAACGACAGCAACGGGGTGCTGACTTTCGGCAGCGGGGCGTGGTAATGTTTACTTATATTTACATATTAGCCAATTGAATTACGCGTAATTAACGCGTATTACTCAGGCCATCGGGAAGCACAAAGCAAGCCCGAACCACCTAAAAGGATGAATCAAAATGGCTAAATACTCTTACTCCTACGCTTGCGGTCATGGCACCGGCAGCGTATCTCTTTTCGGCAAAAGTGCCGACCGCGAACGCAAACTGGCTTGGTACGAGCAAAACATGGTTTGCCCCGAATGCTACAAAAAACAGCAAGCAGCCGCCGATGAGGCAGCCGAACAGGTTGCCGTTATCAAATACCGCATGGGCTCTGTGCCGCTGTTTTCCGTGGTGGTACACGGCAGAACCTTGGCAAATAAAGAATCCCTGAAAGCATTAGGTTTTTGCTTTACTCACGACGATAAAGAAGGCTTGGCCGGGGTGTTGGCTACAAAAGAGCCGCCCAAAGCATGGCAAAAAACCTTTGAAG
>CAUUTP010000054.1:0-14040 GCA_963548155.1 uncultured Eikenella sp. | reverse complement strand
TTCCATCGCTTTTTTAGGAATGGCGTTGTAATCGTCTTCGTCAGGTTGGCCGAGATTGGCGGTGTAGGCGTAAGGCAGCGCGCCTTTGAGTTTCATCCACAACAGTGCGGCAGAGGTATCAAGACCGCCGGAGAAGGCGATGCCGACTTTTTGACCGACAGGCAGGGTTTGCAGAATGGTGGCGTTGCTCTGGCTCATGATGCTCCTTTGTTTGGCAAGATGGTTGAAGGCTGGGATTGTGTGCCTAAACGCATGAACTTGTCCAGCCGAAGCAGGCTACCTGAAAGCGTGGGCTCAACGAAGTTAAAGCCAGCCCGGTTTACGCGCATGGCGCTTTCAGGTAGCCTGTGTGCCTTTGGTGAAATCAAGGAACAAGCCATGGGTAATCGGCAAAATCTGCCGCGTCGGCAAATGATTTGGTATGTGCTGTATGCCGGCATTTCCTGCGGCCTGCTCTACGGCGCGCTAACCGTGTTGTGGAAAGGCGGCTGGCAGTCGCCGCAGGCCATGCTGCTGCGCCTGGCGGGATTCAACGGCTTGAGCATCGTGCTGACCTCGGCCATCCACTGCCTGTGGCTGCTCGCGCTGCCCGCCCTGCTCACGGGCTGGCTGGCCGGCCGCTTGGCTTGGCAAAACAATCTGCCGGGACGGGCAATGGCCACTTTGGCCTGGACGGGGCTGACGGCGGTTTTATATGCCCTGCCGCAGCTGGCGGGCATGGATGTGGTGCCGGGGCTCAACCAGCTGATTGCCAATACTTTGGAGGGCATGCTGCCCGTGCCCGACGGCATGTTCAGCCAGCTGATGTCCACGCCGCCGTGGTATGTGCTGCCCGCGCTGTTTGCGGTCGGCGGCTGGTTCTCGGCCATGATGGTGCTGCCCTACGAGCAAGACGAAACTTGGGGCGACCGTACAGGCGAACGCGGCGAGCAGTGGTGAGGGAAACCGATGAGGCTACCTGAAAATACAGACGGCGCTGTTTTAACTTCGTTGAAGTTCATGCTTTCAGGTAGCCTCAGCGATTTGGCGCAAGCCGCTTCCGCCCTACCCCGTATCTTGTATAATCGCGCCCTATTCCAACTCAATTTTAAAAGGATCATACCGTGAACCGTTTCTACCCCCACCCGCTGATTGCGCGGGAAGGCTGGCCGTTTATTTTGGGCGGGCTGCTGCTGAGCGTGCTGGTGAGCATCTGCTGCGGCTGGTGGTCGCTGCCGTTTTGGGTGTTCACCGTGTTTGCGGTGCAGTTTTTCCGCGATCCGGCGCGCGATATCCCTGCCGATCCGGAAGCCGTGCTTTGCCCGGCCGACGGGCGTATTGTGGTGGTGGAACGCGCCGAAGACCCGTTCCGCAAAGTGCCCGCGCTGAAAATCAGCGTGTTTATGAACGTGTTCAACGTGCATTCGCAGCGCGCGCCGGTTGACGGCACGGTAACGCAGGTGGACTACTTCCCCGGCCAATTCGTTAACGCCGCGCTGGATAAGGCCAGCACGGAAAACGAGCGCAATGCGGTGTTTGCCACCACGAAAAGCGGGCGCGAGCTGACCTTTGTGCAGGTGGCCGGTTTGGTGGCGCGGCGTATTCTGTGCTACGTGCAGCCGGGCGAAAAAATCACGCGCGGCCAACGCTACGGCTTTATCCGTTTCGGCTCGCGGGTGGATGTGTATCTGCCCACCGATGCCGTGCCGCTGGTGGCCATCGGCGAAAAAGTGCGTGCCAGCGAAACCATTTTGGCTCGTTTGCCGCTGGAAGCGAATGGCGAACAAACCGTTATCGAAACAGCTTCGGCCTTGGTGCAGGAAGCAGCGGAAGAAGTGCTGCCGGAGTAAGCGGGCGCGGCCTTTCAGCCAAGGCTACCTGAAAGCATGAGCTTCAACGAAGTTAGAGTGGATTAAATTTAAATCAGACAAGGCGGCGAGCCGCAGACAGTACACACGTTACGGCAAGGCGAGCCAACGCTGTACTGGTTTTTGTTAATTCACTATAAAACAGGCATACCGGCCTTCCGGCATCCATATCCAACCAGCAAAAAAGGCTACCTGAATTTTCAGGTAGCCTTTTGCCTGTTTGGGCAAACCGTTGGCAATTAATCCGCCAGTTTCACCACGCCGTTCATCACGCCGGCATGGCCGGGGAAGGAGCAGAAGAATTTGTAGTTGGTGCCGGCAGCCAGTTTGGCCACGGGGAAGGTAACGGAGGATTCTTCGCCGCCGCCGATAATTTTGGTGTGGGCAATCACGCGCTCGTCGCCGGGTTTCACATAATCGTTGTCCGGGCCTGCACCCACGCCGTCGTTGTTTACGCCGTTCACATCGCCCTCGGCAGTAATTACAATGTTATGCCCCATCGCGGTTTTGGGCGAGCTGCCGGTGTGTTTGAGGGTAACGGTGAAGTCGGTACAGCCTTTGGGCACGCTGATTTCGGCGGTGTTGTACTGCATGCTGTCGCCGGTTTCCACCAATTTCGAGCAGCCTTCGGCAGCGGCGGCGGGAGCAGAGGCGGCTTCAGAGGCCGGCGCGGCTTGGGAAGCGGCGGAGGCGGCCGAAGCGGCGTGGTCGTGATGGGCTTCGGAAGCGGGCGCGCTGGGGGCGGTTTCGCCGCCGCAGGCAGCCAGCGCCAGGGCGGCGGCAATCAGGGGAAGATACAGTTTCATAGCATGGTCCTTATCAAAACACGGGTAAATACTGCGTGGGCGATTATAGCGAACTGCCCTGCCTTTTGATACTGCCGATACGGCGCTGTTTTACCCGGCAGCATCAAATGCTGCTGTATCAAAAACCATCCGGCTTTCAGGTAGCCTGAAAGCAGGATAGTGGCATGGGCGGTTTTTAGCCGGCCTGCGGTGCCGTATGCTCTTCGTTTACCGCGCCGCTGTTTTGATACAGGGTAAACAGGGGCACGCCTTCGTTGCGGACGCGGTCGCCGCCGGGCAGGTCGGTAAATTCAAGGATGGCGGCGGCTTCCACCACATTCCCGCCAAGCTTGCGGATGAGCTTGATGCCGGCATGCATGGTGCCGCCGGTGGCCACGAGGTCGTCCACCAGCAACACGCGGGCGTTGTCTTTAATGGCGTCGGTATGGATTTCCACAGTAGCTTCGCCGTATTCGAGCGCGTAGCTTTCGGAAACGGTGGTGAAGGGCAGCTTGCCTTTCTTACGAATGGGCACAAAACCCACGTTGAGCTGGTAGGCCAGCGCGGCGCCGATGATGAAGCCGCGCGCATCCAGCCCGGCCACCACGTCGATGTCTTGCGTCATGTAGCGGTAGGTGAGCAAATCTACCAGCAGGCGGAAATATTCCGGGCTTTGCAGCACGGGGGTGATGTCGTGAAACAGCACGCCTTCCTGCGGCCAGTTGGGAATTTTACGGATTTTCTGCGCCAGCATTTCAACGGTCATGACTTCGGGATGGAACAGCATAGCGGTATCTTTCAGGTAGCCTGTGCGAAACGCGAATCTTACCACTTCCCCACACAAAATTGCACCTGCATCAAACTCCCTGCACCAACCAGGCCCCACCCGTTGGATTTTTGGTTACAATCAACTTCTATACCGCAAAAATTCATACCGCAAAAAAGGGGAACCATGGAGACCGGCTATTCCGACACGCATGTAACCAACCTGCAAGAATGCATAGCCTGGCTGAAAGGCTATGCCGCGCAGCAAAACGAGGCCGACCGCACACTCTTGCAGCAGGCGCTCGCACTGGCCGAGGCGCACTACCCCGCCGACGCGCAAACCCACGCCGGCGAGCCGCTGCTGCCGCACACTGTGGGCGCGGCGCAAATGGTGGCGCAGCTCGATTTGCTGCCCGAAGCCGTGGCCGCCACCATATTGTCGGGCATGTCCAAGCAGGGCGGGGATTGGCAGCTTCAGGTAGCCGAGCAATGTGGCCAAACCGTATGCAGCCTGGTGCAGGGTATCGACCAAGTGCAGAAGCTCACCCACTTTGCCCGCGTGGACGGCTTGGCCACGCCTGAAGAGCGTGCCGCACAGGCCGAAACCATGCGCAAAATGCTGTTGGCCATGGTGTCCGACATCCGCGTGGTGCTAATCAAGCTCGCCCTGCGCACCCGCACCATGCAATACCTCGGCGGCTGCCCCGACAGCCCGGAAAAACGCAGCATTGCCAAAGAAACGCTGGATATTTTCGCCCCGCTGGCCAACCGCTTGGGCGTGTGGCAGCTCAAATGGCAGCTCGAAGACCTCGGCTTCCGCCATCAAAACCCCGAAGAATACCGCCGCATCGCCCACCTGCTCGACGAAAAACGCCCCGAGCGGCAGCACTATATCGACCACTTCCTCGGCATCCTCAAAGCCGAGCTGGCCAAATACGGCATCCGCGATTACGACGTGGCCGGCCGCCCCAAACACATCTACTCCATCTACCGCAAGATGGTGAAGAAAAAGCTCGATTTCGAAGGGCTCTACGATATCCGCGCCGTGCGCGTGCTGGTGAACAGCGTACCCGAGTGCTACACCGTGCTGGGCATCGTGCACAGCCTGTGGCAGCCCATCCCCGGCGAATTCGACGACTACATCGCCAACCCCAAAGGCAACGGCTACAAAAGCCTGCACACCGTGATTGTCGGACCGGAAGACAAAGGCATCGAGGTGCAAATCCGCACCAAAGAAATGCACCAATTCAACGAATTCGGCGTGGCCGCCCACTGGCGTTATAAAGAAGGCGGCAAAGGTGATTCCGCATACGAACAGAAAATCGCCTGGCTGCGCCAGCTCTTGGATTGGCGCGAAAACATGGCCGAAAGCGGCAAAGCCGATCTCGCCGCCGCCTTCCAAACCGAGCTGTTTAACGACACCATTTATGTGCTCACCCCGCACGGCAAAGTGCTCTCCCTGCCCGTGGGTGCCACCCCCATCGATTTCGCCTACGCCCTGCACAGCAGCCTGGGCGACCGCTGCCGCGGCGCCAAGGTAGACGGCCAAATCGTGCCGCTCTCCACCCCGCTGGAAAATGGCCAGCGCGTGGAAATCATCGCTGCCAAAGAAGGCGAGCCATCGGTAAACTGGCTGTATGAAGGCTGGGTGAAAAGCAACAAAGCCGCCGCCAAAATCCGCGCCCACATCCGCCGCCAAAACGCCGAAAGCGTGCGCGAACAAGGCCGGCTGCAGCTGGAAAAAACCCTGCTCAAAGTGCTACCCAAGCCCAATATGCAGGCTTTGGCCGAAAAACTCGGCTTCAAAAAACCGGACGAGCTCTACACCGCCGTGGCACACGGCGAAATCATGCCCCGCGCCGTGCAGAAAGCCTGCGGCCTGCTGGCCGAGCCGCCCGCCGCGCCCGTGAGCACCGAGAGCATCGTCAAACAGTCGCGCATCAAAGAAACCGGCGGCAAAGGCGGTATCTTGGTGGACGGCGAATCCGGCCTGCTCACCACGCTGGCCAAATGCTGCAAACCCGCCCCGCCCGACGAAATCGCCGGCTTCGTAACGCGCGGGCGCGGCATTTCCATCCACCGCATCGGCTGCGCCTCCTTCCAGAAGCTCGCCGCCGAAGCGGCTGAAAAAGTTGTGCCGGCCTGCTGGGCCGGTGTGCCTGCCGGGCAAGTGTTTGCTGTGGATATCGAAGTATCCGCCCAAGACCGCAACGGCCTGTTGCGCGATATTTCCGAAGCACTGGCGCGACACAAACTCAACGTTACCGCCGTGCAAACCCAATCGCGCAACCTGCAAGCCAGCCTGCGCTTCACGCTGGAAGTACATCAGGTGGACGACCTGCCGCACGTGCTCGCCAGCCTCGCCAACGTGAAAGGCGTAACCGGCGTGAGCAGGCTGTAGACACACGGTTTGACACAAATTAAGGCTACCTGAAAACTCAACCAAGCATTTTCAGGTAGCCTTCCCATGCCCATCCCAAGACCACAATCGCCCCACCCCATTCAAGGAACCCCACCATGCCGCAATCCCCGCAGCTTTTGGCGCAGGAGCTGGCCGAGCACAAACGGCAAATCGTTGCCGACTACCGCCGCCGCCGCAGCCCGCAGCGTTTTTTTGCTGCCTACAGCGCCCTGCTCTCGCACACCGTTACCACGCTGTGGCGGCAGATGCAGCTGGAAGGAGAGCTGGCGCTGCTGGCATTAGGCGGCTTCGGGCGCGGCGAGATGTATCCGCATTCCGATGTGGATTTGGGCATTGTGGCGGCCGATGCCCTGAATGAAACGCAACAGCAGCAAATTGAAACTTGGCTGCAAACTTTGTGGGACATGGGGCTGAATCCCTCGCTGAAAACCGGCAGCGTGGCCGAACTGTGCACCGGAGCAGCAGAAGATTTAACCGGCGACACCTCGCTCCTCGAAGCCCGTCTGCTCCACGGCAGCCGGGAACTGTTTGCCCGCCTGCGCCGTGATTTGGATGTGCAGCGCGACCTGACGGCCTTTGCCGAGGGCAAACTGCTGGAGTTGCAACAGCGGCATCTGAAAGCGCAAGCGGGCAGCAGCCTGGAGCCGAACCTGAAAACCTGCCCCGGCGGCCTGCGCGATATCCACACCATGCTCTGGCTGGCGCGGGTGCAGGGCATTTCGCCGCAGCTGCACCGCCTCGCCCGCCAAGGCATCCTCACCCGTACCGAAGCGGCCATGCTGCGCCGCAGCCACCGCAGTCTGGCGCGCATCCGCATCGAGCTGCACCTGGCCGCCGGCAAGCCGCAGGAGCAGCTGCGTTTCGACTTGCAGCCGCAGGTGGCCTACGCACTGGGCTACACCGATGACAGCAAACAAGTGCGCAGCGAGCGGCTGATGCACACGCTCTACCGCGCAGTGAAAACCGTGAAGCAGCTGAGCGGCATCCTGCTGCCGATGCTGCGCGGGCGCATTTCCTCGCCGCTGCCGCGCGTGGCGCTGGATTTAGACGAACACTATTTCCAAGTAAACAACCTCATCGCCGTGCGCGATAAAACCTTATTCCGCCGCGAGCCGCAGCATATTTTCAAGGTGCTGGAGCTGTGGCAGCAATACAGCCACCTCTCCGGCCTCGCCCCCGAAACCCTGCGCGCCTGGTGGCAGGCGGTGCAGAAAACCGACGCCCGTTTTTATGCCGACCCGGCCAACCGACGCCGCTTCATGGGCTTCTTCCGCCACGGCGGCGGGCTCACCCACCTGCTGCGCTTCCTAAACCTCTACGGCGCGCTTTCGCATTACTTGCCCGAGTGGGGCAAAATTGTCGGCCTGCTACAGCACGACCTGTTCCACGTTTACCCCGTGGACGACCACATCCTGATGGTGGTGCGCAATATGCGCCGGCTGGCTCTGGAAGCGCACAGCCACGAGCTGCCTTTTGCCAGCGCCCTGATGCACGCTTTCGAGCGCAAACCCGTGCTGTATTTGGCCGCCCTGTTTCACGACATCGCCAAAGGGCGCGGCGGCGACCATGCCGAGCTGGGCATGGAAGACGCCCGCCGCTTCGCTGCCAACCATTTCCTGAGCCAATACGAAACCGACCTGCTCGTGTGGCTGGTGGGCAACCATCTTTTAATGTCGCTCACCGCGCAGAAAGAAGACATCCAAGACCCGGCCGTGGTGGCCGCCTTCTGCCGCCGCGTGCAAACGCCCGAGCGGCTCACCGCGCTTTATCTGCTCACCGTGGCCGATATGCGCGGCACCAACCCCAAAATCTGGAACGCTTGGAAAGCCAGCCTGCTCGAAACCCTGTTCCGCTCCGCCCTGCAATACTTCGGCGGCAAAACCACCAGCCGCGACATGGCCGTGAGCCGCCGCCAGCAAAAAGCCCGCCAGGCCTTGGCCGAAGCGGGCGTGGGCGAAGCGCAAAGCCGGGCGCTGTGGCAGCAGCTCGGGCAGGCCTATTTCGTGCGCCACAGCGCCGACATCATCCTGTGGCACCTGCCCCTGCTGGCCGCCAACGCCGAAACGCCCCAAGCCCACATCCGCCCCCTGAGCGCAACTAATGGCCTGCAAGTGATGGTGTTTATGCCCAACCGCGACCGCCTGTTTGCCGGCCTGTGCCGCCTGTTCGGCCGCCACCAGCTCGGCATCCTCGCCGCCCACGCCTACGTTACCGACCACCAATACATCCTCGACACCTTCGTGCTGCAACTGCCCGCCAACTGCCTGCCCGACGACATCGAGCGCATCAGCACCCGCTTGCAGCAAGCCTTAGACCAATTCGTGCGCCACCCGCCGGGCGCCGTCGAACCCAGCTCCCCCCCCCACCGGCTGAGCCGCCGCCTGCGCCACCTGCCCATTGCGCCGCGCATCACCCTCACCGCCGAAGAAACCGCCGGCGCCTACACCCTGGAAATCATCGCCGCCAACCGCGCCTTCCTGCTGGCCGACATCGCCGACGTGTTTGCCCAGCTCAACATCAGCCTCAGCTACGCCGCCATCGCCACCTTCGACGAACGCGTGGAAGACAGCTTCCTAATCCGCCATCCGCAACTGGCCGACACCGCCTTCCAGCTCAAACTCGAACGGCTGCTGCTGGAACGTATCGGCAGCTGAAGGCAGGCTACCTGAAAACCAATACGCGCGAACCGCATACTGGCTCTAGCGGCTGCTTCCGATTTTCAGGTAGCCTGTAATAGAACAGCGGACATGGTTAGCACCCACCCGCAGCAATAGCAAAGGCTACCTGAAAATATCCGCTCCAACTCAGCCGCAATCCATACCAAGCGGTTGGCAGATTTTCAGGTAGCCTCAATCCGATGCTAGGTATGATTCATACCCAGCCTACCGCTATTCCATATTCTCTTTCAGCCACGTTTGCAGCAAAGGATTGTTGATTTGAAACGCGCTATTGCCGAATTTGCTGATCATGTCTTTGCGTTGCAGCTTTCTGATGGCGCTTTGCACGGTGCTCACTTTCACGCTTTCCACGCCCAATATCCGGGCGGCCTGTTCTCTAAACTCCGCGCCATACGGGCTCACCTCCCCCTGCGCCATCGATTGCAGCAGCAGCCGCTCGATAGCGCTTAATGCTTTCCACTGCATCGGGATATTGCTGTTTTCCTGCATCTGCCCGAGCCGCACTTGTGCGGCGGCCTCCAGGCTGAGCGCGGGATTGATGATCATGTCTTGAATCACGGCGCGGATATACATCGGGCTTTTGTTGAACTGCTCGAAAATGGCGTAAAACTTCTCCGCATCCAGCTGCTGCCCGGTTCGGTCGTGATAAACGCCGGCCAAAAAATCGATGAAATCCTGCCCCAAGGTGGGGAAATCCAGCGCGTGGGAAAAGTGGAAGAAAGGGGCTTTGATGTCGTTGAACATGGAGCGCAGGCCGTTGGTGCTGCTGCCGGTAAACAGGGTTTTCACGCGGCTTTGGTTGATGTCCAGGCCAGTTCGTAAGCTGCGTATCATGCCTTCGGTATTCGGCAGCCGCGCCAATTCTTGCGCTTCATCTAGCAGCAGCAAGGTGGGGCGGCTGTCGGCGGCGATATAGGCGATGATTTCGCTGATGCCCGGCAGGTCGCGCGGCGGCGTTTCGCGCTCCAGGCCCACGCCCAACACGTCTATCTTGGTTAGGCTGCCGAAAAAGGTTTTCACGCCGTTGCCGGTGCGGGTTTCCAAGGCAAAACGGTGTAGGGCTTCATGGAAAAACTGCGCGGTGCTGGCGCTGTCTTTGTTGTCCATGAAAGAGAAGTAAAACACATTAAAGCCGTTTTTTTCGGCGGCCGGGGCAATATCGTTGGTGAGAAATTGAGTTTTGCCCATGCGGCGCGGGGCAAACAGCGTGAATGCGTTGGATAAGCCGCTTTTCAGGCTACTGAGCAGGGCGGCAGCCAATTCGGTTCTGGGAAAATAGAGAGGGTCTTCCATACGGGATACCTTGGTGTGGGATTAGCCATTATTGTACTGTATTTTGTCTAATTGTACATTTATCGTCTAACAACGTCTAAGCCAGCACCAGCCAGCCCATTGCAGGCTACCTGAAACGCCGCCGTTGCCCGAGCCCGCCCGCTCCAGTAAACTGCCCGCGTTTATCCCTCCCACCGCCACACCATGCCCCAAACCCTCAACCTCCGTAACGGAACCATCACCTATGACAATTTCTTCTGGCTGCTGGAACACGCTGACAGCAACCCGGCCGACCTGCTTTTAGGCGAAGACCTGCTGCAAATCAGCTTTTGCGGCGGGCAGTACCTGCTCGATGCGGGCTGGTATGGCTTCGGCCCGCGCGGGCAGTTTGGCGTGATGCTGGTGGAAAACCAAGATTGGGAACATCCGCTGCGCAAGGAATACACCCGCGAAATCAGCCGCCTGCCCGCCCTGTTGCAGGAGTGCATCGACTGGCTTTACCACACCCGCATCGCCCCGGCCGAGGTCGACCCCCGCCCGCTGCTGCAAGTGGTGGCCGGCATTGTATATAACGATCGCAGCGAGGTGCTGCTCAGTTCGCGCCCCGCAGGCAAAGCCTATGCGGGCTATTGGGAATTTGCCGGCGGCAAGGTGGAGGCGGGCGAGAGCGAGTTGGCGGCATTGCGCCGCGAATTTGCCGAAGAGCTGGGCATCCAAATCCACAGCGCCGTGCCGTGGCTCACCAAAACCCACAGCTACGAACATGCCCATGTGCGATTGCGTTTTTTCCGCGTGCCGGCCGACGGCTGGTGCGGCGAATTGCAGGCACGTGAAGGCCAGCAATGGCGCTGGCAGCAGCCGGGGCGTTATGATGTGTCACCCATGCTGCCGGCCAATGCCGCGCTGCTGGCAGCGCTGGCTTTGCCCACACAGTTTTCAGGTAGCCTGAATGAGGGTTTGCACGCGGCAGACGGTTTTTGCGTGCTGCCACTTCATGCCGCCAACCCGCTGCCGGGCAGCCGCCTGCTGGCGAACTTAGCCGATTTAGCCGCCGATCTGCCGGGCGATGTATGCCGCTGGCCGCTGGTGCACTCAGCCGACGACATTGCCGCCGCAGCCGCTGCCCAAGCCGAAGCCGCCGTGTGGCCGGCAGATAACTCAACCGCAGCAGAACAAGCCTGCGCCGCACTGGCCGAAGGCGTGCCGCTGCCATTGGTGCTGCTGCCTGCCAATGCCGATATAGCAGCGCGCTATGCCGAACGCTGGCTCGCGGCAGGGGCGCATGCGGTGGTGCAAAGGTGATGAAGATGTTTTCAGGTAGCCTTTGCTGATGATTTTGTAATCATGTTTTTCGAGTTTAGATAACTCGCCCAAACTTTTTCAGGTAGCCTCTTATGCCGAACCCCCTCTCCTCCCGCACCAAAATCTTGCTTGCCCTCGCCGCGCTGTTGCTGCTGGCCGGCGGCCACTTCGCCGTACGCCAATGGCGTGCCGGGCAACAGCCCGCTGCCGAAACGGTGGTTCAAACCGATTGCGACCCGCGCCAAGGTTGTACCCTGCCCAACGGCAGCCGCATCCGCTTTGCTGCCGCGCGCCACCGCCCCTTCGATATCACGCTGGAAAACGTGCCGCCCCAAGTGCAGCAGGCCGAAGTGAGCTTCAGCATGGACGGCATGGACATGGGCTTCAACCGTTTCCCGCTTCAGCGCCAGGCCGACGGCTCCTGGCTCGCCGCCCAAATCCGCCTGCCCGTGTGCACCGACCGCCGCGACGGCTACCTGGCAGACATCCGCATCGGCAGCCAGGTTTTTCAGGTAGCCTTCCAAGCCGAATAACCCGTTATTTTAAAAACCAATCGCCACACCATGCCCCTACTGCAAGCCCCCGGCTCCGGCCTAAGTGCCCTGCCCCCGCTCTCGCTCTATATCCACATTCCCTGGTGCATTCAAAAATGCCCCTATTGCGACTTCAACTCCCACCGCCTCAAGCCCGATACCGACGAAGCCGCCTACATCAACGCCCTGCTCACCGACCTGCAACACGAACTGCCCCATGTCTGGGGACGGCTGGTGGACACCATCTTCATCGGCGGCGGTACCCCCAGCGTGTTTTCCGCCGAATCCATTCACCGCCTGCTCAGCGGCGTGCGCGCCCTGGTGCGCCTGCAGCCCGAAGCCGAAATCACCCTCGAAGCCAACCCCGGCACTTTCGAACAAGCCCGCTTCCAAGGCTACGCCGAAGCCGGCATCACCCGCCTGTCGCTCGGCATCCAAAGTTTCGACAACGCCAAACTGCACGCCCTCGGCCGCATCCACAACGGCGACGAAGCCCGCGCCGCCATCGAAGCCGCGCTCGCCATCTTCCCCCGCGTGAACACCGACCTCATGTATGCCCTGCCGCACCAAACCCCCGAAGAAGCCCGGCGCGACGCCGAAACCGCCCTCTCCTTCGGCGTAACCCACATCAGCGCCTACCACCTCACCATGGAGCCCAACACCCCCTTCGGCCGCACCCCGCCCCCCGGCATCCCCGAAGAAGACACCGCCTACACCATCGAACAAGCCGTGCACCACACCCTGCTTGATGCCGGCTTCGAACGCTACGAAACCAGCGCCTTCGCCAAAAACAGCCAGCAATGCCGCCACAACCTCAACTACTGGCAATTCGGCGACTACATCGGTATCGGCGCCGGCGCCCACGGCAAAATCAGCAGCCACCGCGGCATCACGCGCACCACCCGCGCCCGCCACCCGCGCAGCTACCTCGCCGCCATGCAAGGCAACCCCGCCGATGCCGTCGAACGCTTTCAGGTAGCCTCAAGCGAGCTGCCCTTCGAATTCATGCTCAACGCCATGCGCCTCACCAACGGCGTACCCGCCCGCCTGTTCCAAGAGCGCACCGGCCACAGCCTCGCCGCCATCGCCCGCCCCCTGCAGGAAGCCACCCGGCTCGGCCTCATCGACCCCGACCCCACCCTCCTGCGCCCCACCGAACGCGGCCAGCGCTACCTGAACGATTTGCTGCAACTGTTTTTGTAAGTCCGATCCGCCCTTGCAAAGGCTACCTGAAAGTGTGAGCTTCAACGAAGTTAAAACCATTTTTGGTTTCCAGCCCCATAAGTGAGCCAAACCCCAAACTTATCTCTTTTTCAGCATGTCGGCAGCAATAAATTGCCCTAGGCCAAATAACATGCAAAGCCACCAAGAAGGCTACCTGAAACTTTCAGGTAGCCTCACAATCAATCCAGTCCATCAGTCATACAAATGCAGATTCACCACACGCAACAGCTCCGCTTCCACAGCAGGTAAATGGCGTGGCGGGCTGATGCCGTCTTCTTGCGTGATTTTTAGCTGCCTTTGTATTTTATTGTAGTGGATTTTAATCTTTTCGCTGCCAAATACCTTTTTGAATTGATAAAGATAAACCAAGTCGTGCTTGGTGGGCACGCCCTTTTCCAAATCCAACATGGCAAACGGCGCCTCTTCATCGAGAAACTGAATCAAATTGGCAAAATCATCCTGCTTCATCCGATAGAGTGACTGGGCAGTATAGGGAATTTTATTCAATATACCCGCCTTATATTGCCGCCACGCGGCCAATATGGCCTCGCTTACGCCTTTTTCCTGCCCTGGCATCATCCCGCTGGACACCACAACATAATGATGCTCTTCCCCATAGGCAACATGACGCCGCTGAATCATGGCTCCGATACGCGGGCGTAAAAACTTGCCGAGGTAGGGGTGGTTCTTTTTTAATGCCTCCGTGCCAACGCCCACCGCCTGTATATTGCCCCACTTGGCCGACCATTTGCGATACTTGTTGAAAAAATTCAGCGCATCGTGCACTGCAATACCCTGTTCGTCCATACGCACCACCGGCTTGCGCAACAACAACATCAGCAGCACCACGGCATATTGCAGCCAATAAAACAGCCAGCAAAACAGGGAGAGAAGCAGCAAAAACCAATAGCTGATATCGGACAAAACAGCCCGATCGGCCCACAGCGCAAAACAAATCAAACACACGCAAAACAGCCCGGAAAAGCCGCCGTAAAACAGCAGCTCCAGGGAGTGCCACCAACTGTAATAAAGTTTCCGTTCCATTGCCTTCCCCATTGGCAAAAGGCTACCTGAAACTTTCAGGTAGCCTCTAATCCTGCCTCAATCTTCAGCCTTATGCTTCACGGCGGATAATCAACAACGGCAGGCGGGTTTCACGCATCACGGTTTCGGCGAAGCTGCCCATCAGGAGGTGCATCAGGCCGGTGCGGC
>CAUUTP010000053.1:0-14191 GCA_963548155.1 uncultured Eikenella sp. | reverse complement strand
ACGCGGCCGGAAGAGTTGGAAGCCGCCGTGCGCGCCGTATGCGAGCCATTTTTCAACAAGCCTTTGGCTGAAATCTCCTTTGGCCTCGTGCTGATGCGTCTGTTTGAAACCAGCCGCCGCTTTAACGTGCAAATCCAGCCGCAGCTCGTGCTGCTGCAAAAAACCCTGCTCAACATCGAAGGATTGGGCCGCCAGCTGGATCCGCAGCTGGATTTGTGGGAAACGGCCAAGCCGTTTTTGGTGAGCTGGATGAACGAACAGGTGGGTGTGAAAGCCTTGTGGCGCAACCTGAAGCAGGAAGCCCCCGACTGGGCGGAAATCCTGCCAGCCCTGCCGCGTAAACTGAATGCGCTGGTGGATGAAGCCCGCCAACAGGAAATGCGCGATGCCTACCTGCACCTGGTGCGCACCCAGCAGCGGCAGAATATGTGGCTCGCGCTGATTGCGTTGATGCTGTTACTGATGGCTCTATTGGATTAGGGCTGTCGGGATGGAAGTTGTCTTGGCGTAGCAAGAAATGCTCGTATTAAAGGCTACCTGAAAAGTTTCAGGTAGCCTGTTTTCATCTGAACCGGCTAAATACTGTTGCATGAGATGCTGGTGTGTTGCTGCGGGGTAAGTAAATCATGCGTGCCGCATCAGCCCCAAAATGCTGCTTCAAACCCGGCCGCACATTCCGGCGGTAATTCGCGGCGCAGCAAATCGTGCAGGGCGGTAAGCAAATCTCTGGGTTTGCCGCCTTCTGCTTCATCATAAAACTGCCCGCCGGCTGACTGCCATTCTTGTTCGAAGCGGTGTATGGCCAGCAGCGTTTGCATCAAGGCAGCCACCGATGGTGCAATCAGGCGGCGGTTGTTTACGGTTTCATAGCCGGCTATCAGCCAATAAACGGGGCTGCCGGGCGCGGCGGTGTCGGCGAATAGGATGGAGTTGTCAAACATATTGCCAAATACCGCCCATTCTTCGCGCCAGCCGTCGATTGGCAAATATTGTTGTACCTTATTGTTCCAGCCGAACGCCCAATCATGCCAAATCTCGGGTAAGCCGGCATAAGGCAGCCATTGCAGGAATAAGGTTTGCATTTCCAGCCAGTAGTCGGCACGCGGATTTTCGCCCTGCCATGTGCTGTCCAGATGGTGGTAGAAATCTGCCAGTTTGCCCAAATGCAGATGGCGGTTGTCGGCTAAGGCGGGCAGGTTTTGCCGCTCTGGCGTGTAAGGCAGGCCAAAGGTTTGGGCGAAAGTGCGGATAAGGTCGGCGTTGGGCATGGGATTTGATTCTTGTTTTGGCTGGTGTTTATATTTTCAGGTAGCCTCTTCGTTGCTGCAGGCAGGTTCTATATGTTGTGGTGCAGGCTACCTGAAATTGTAGGCCGCAATTCTGAATAGGGTTTGGATTGTAGGCTACCTGAAAACTTTATTCGGCAGATTGCGGGTTAAATGCAGCCAGTTTCTGCTCCACCCAAATGCGGACGGCATCGGGAGTATCGGGCATGGGTTCGGTTTCGCCGAAGTGGGACACGGCGGGCAGGGGGCGCAGGAGGGCATCGATGTCTTGCGGGCTTAAAAAACGGCCGTGCAGGTCGAAACCGACGTTGAGGGCACGGCCGGGGAGGGTGGCGAGGCGGTCGTGTAGGTGGCCGTAGAGGTGATACCAGCCTTTGTGGCAGCCGTCCCATTCGTTGATAGGGTAGTGGAATAGAACCAGGGTGTTGTTGATTTCGGGCAGCTTGAGTTTGAGGTAGGGCTGGGCAGAGGCGAGCAGGGGATGGCCGTCGGCTTTGGTGGTTTGGAAGAATCGGCTGATGTGGCGCTGGATAAGATCGTCGTGGTTGCCGAAAATCAGATGGTGGCGGCCGTTGAGGCGGGAGAGCAGGTGGGTGATGTGTTTGAGGTCGTGGGAGAAGCTGAGGTCGCCCAAGTTGTACACTTCATCTTCGGGGGAAACGGTGTTGTTCCACATGGCCACGAGGTGTTCGTCCATTTCTTCGATGCTGGCGAAGCGGCGGAACTGGGGACAGAATTTGGCAATGTTTTTGTGGGAGAAGTGGAGGTCGGAGGTAAAGAAGATTTTGCTCATGTTGGTATGAAGTTCAAGGCTATCGATAAACAACTTCACTTTCTTGCCGTATTGGCTCGCCGTCTGGTATGAAAAAAGCATTATTTCAGCGATATCTGAAAGCGGTGGTTCAATGCAGTTGAAGTGAAGTATCAGCAAGTTTAAATAGTGGTTTAGCCGAAGAGGCGGCGCTGCCAATCTTCGCATTCGCCGGTGGCGAGGCGGCGTTGGAACATGTGTTGCCAGGAAGGGGGCAGGGGCAGTTGCAGCACTTCGCGCATGGCTTGAGGCTGGCAGTTTTGGCTGTCAATGAGCTCAAGGATGCGGCTGAGCGGCCATTCGGCATAGGGGCGGGCGAGGAGTTGCACGCTGTCGCCCGCTTGGATGCGGCCGCTTTGCAATACGCGCAAATACCAGCCGCAGCGCAGATTGTGCTGCACTTGGGCGGCGATGTCGGGCACGCCGAAGCGTTCGTTGAGCTTCCAGCAAGGCTGCCGGCCTTGGCTGACTTCGAAGCGGGCGCTGCCGATTTGCCATTGGTCGCCGAGGCAGACTTGCCATTCGTCCGTGCCTTCGATGCAGAGGTTTTCGCCAAAGCCGCCGGCGCGGAAGTGCGGATTGCCGGGAAATCGGGCTTGCCAGTGTTCGTAGTGGTGTTGGGCGTAGCAGTGCAGGGCTTTGTCGGCACCGCCGTGGTAGCGCGGGTCGCCCACGCCGTCGCCAGCCAGGCCGGTGGGAGTGGCCTCGATGGGGCCGGCTACGGGCTGTTTGTCGATGCCGCTGATTTGGCCGCGGGCAAAGGGTTTGGGCTGGGCAATGCGGATTTCGCTGACGGTGGCGATGGTTTGAGGCATGATGGTTTCCTGTACAGATGGGTTGTGGCCGATTATAGCGGATGGGCTGGGTTTCTGCTTTAAAGGCTACCTGAAAGCGTCAGCTTCAACGAAGTTAAAACGAGCTCGCGAGTTTCTGCGAAGCTAAAGTTTCAGGTAGCCTTCCAGCTGGCAGCTTGAACCAAGGCAAATAAAAAACAGGCAAGCCTGAGGCATGCCTGTTTGCATGATTTAGTGTGATTAGTCGGCGAAAATATCTCGGTTGCCAACAAATACTTGGCCGCTGTATTTGCAGCCGCTGTCGGTTTGGCAGCCGGGGATGGCTACGCTCAGGGTGTAGTTGCCGGTGCGGGTGGCGCGCCAGCTGAACATGGGGGCGTCGTCATCTTCGGTGTCGGCTTTAATTACGTTGCCATCGGCTGACTTGAGGGTCAGGTCGATATTGTCGCAGTCACGGTCGCAGTCGGCGAAGAAGGTGTAGTATTTACCAGCAGTGAGCTGAATCTGGTGGGTTTTGGTTTCGCTCACTTTGGCCGCGCCGTGGAACAGGTTGGCTTGGCGGGCACTGGGATCTTTAGATCGAACGGCTTGTCTGTTGAACTGCTGAGCTTCTGGCAGCCATGAACCATTAGGTGCGGCCAGGGCGGCAGGAGCGGCAATCAGGGCAACCAGGCCTAAAACGGCAAATTTTTTCATATGTCTTCCTTTTGATTGGTTAAGTGAAAGAGTGTGTGCATTATAATGTAAATTAGAGAAATACTCTACTTTTATATTCTTTTTAAATCATTTGCTTATAGTTGCATGCCAGTGTTTTTGGCTGAGTAAGGAAGGCAAAAGGCTACCTGAAATCTTCAGGTAGCCTTCTTTAAGAGCACTAGAGTTTAGTGATCAAACACGGGTTTGGTGCCCATGAATACTTGGCTGCTGTATTCGCATTGTTCGGTGTCACATTTCGGCATGGTAACAGTGAGGGTGTAGCTGCCGGTGCGGTTGGCACGCCAGCCGAATATTGGAGAATCGTCGTCGTCGTTATCTTCTTTAATTACGCGGCCATCGGCGGCTTTGAGGGTCATGTCGATATCGCTGCAAGAGTAGTCGCAATCGGCGAAGAAGCTGTAGTATTTGCCGGCGGTGAGCTGTACTTGGTGGCTGCGATTTTGCTCTTTGGCAGCACGGCCGTTAAACAGATGAACTTGGCGGGCTTGGGGGTCTTTTCTACGCACGATATCACGGTTGATTTTTTGAGCTTCAGGCAGCCATGGGCCGTTTTCAAAGGCTTGGATGCTGTAGGCACAGCCGGAGGAGGCTTCGCATTTGGTCATGTTGGCGGTAAGGGTGTAGGTACCGCTGGTTGCAATAGCGCTGTTGATGACGGGGTTATCGTCGTCGTCGTTATCTTCTTTGATGGTTTTGCCGTTGCTATCGGTCAGCTTAAGGTCGAGGTCGGAGCATTGGCGGTCGCAGTCGGCAAAGAATACGTAAGATTTGCCGGCTTGGAGCTGAATGGTATGGTTTTGGCTGCGGTTTTGTGCCAGCTTGCCGTTGAATAACTGGAGTTCTCGCGCATCGCTACTCCGTTGACGCACGATTTCGCGGTTGATTCTTTGTGCTTCAGGCAGCCAGTCATCGGCCTGTGCTGGTGCAGCGAAGGCGGGGGCAGCAGCCATCAGAGCGGCGATGGCGGCAAGAGTAAATTTCTGCATGGAATGCTCCTTTTGGTTAAAAAAGTAATAAAAGGGAAACAACGGGCAGATTATAGCCAATGTGCGGGAGTTTAACTAATCTTTTCTTGTGTTAATCAGGCTACCTGAAATGGGTTTTCAGGTAGCCTGATTGGTGCTTAGCGCATTGATTGGACTGGTTCTGCTTGCAGGAGAACATGTTGCCTGCGGTCGAGCAATTCTAGCTTATTGCCGTTGATGCGGTAGGCGGCAGTGCGGGCGAAGGCGGCTGAGAGCCGTTCTTCCTGTGCCTGAACATTCGGCGGGCAGAGCATCAGCGTGGTGGTGAGCTCGCCGATTTGTAGGTTTTGGCCTTGGTGGCTGAAGTTGCCGGAGAGGGTATTGCAGCCGAAAGAGGCGTGCACATGATGATTAGCTTTAAACTCCAATGAGCCGTTGGCAGGGTGGCGGCCGATGCGGGTGATGTGCCAACCGTAGCGGGAGAGTTCTGTTACGGGCGCGGTTGGTATGGTAGAAACAGATTGCACCACGGGAGCAGGCTGCTCAGGAGCGGCGGGTGGCGGCGGTGCGCTGTCGGCCGGATTGGGGTGGGCGGCGCAGGCTGCAAGTAGGAAGGCGGTGAGATAAATTGGTTTCATTGTATGGGCTCCTATCGGGTTGAAAACCATTTAATACAATGCTTTGTATTCTACACCAGGGGATGTGGCCGGGGTGTTGATATAAGGCAATGGGGCGGGCATTTATAGCGGATTAAAAGGGAACGCTGCTGCACGTTAGTTTGTTTTGCCGTGTTGCTTAGACTATCTGCAGCTCGCTGCCTTGTCCTATTCTTTTTTTAATCCACTAGATTTTGGAAAACGTGGAGTTAGGCGCATCAGCATATAGTGGATTAACAAAAATCAGGACAAGGCGGCGAGCCGCAGACAGTACAAATAGTATGGCAAGGCGAGCCAACGCTGTACTGGTTTTTGTTAATTCACTATAACAAAGGCTACCTGAAATATTTTCAGGTAGCCTTTGTTGGTTTGCCTAATCGGCTTAGTGCTCAATCGGTTTGGCTGGGCGGGTGGCGGCTTGGCCTAGGGCGGCGCGCCATTGTTGCGGGGCTTTCACCAGTTCCAAAGCGCGGCGCAGTTGGTCGTCTTTGGCTGGATTGGGTTTGTAGCGGGTGGCGGGGTTGTTGTCGGCCTCGTCTTTGGCAGCGGGTTCGGAGGCGGCTTTGTTTTCGGCGCTGTGGTTGTTCAGCGTGCGGCCGCGTACTTCGTTGCCGCCGTTGGGGTTGCTTAGGTGGCCGGAGAGGTCGGCTTCGCGGCTTTCGTAACGGCGGGTTTTATCGGCCACTTCCACGTCGGGCACGATGCCTTGGGCTTGGATGGAACGGCCGTTTGGGGTGTAGTAGAGCTGGGTGGTAATTCTCAGCGCGCCGCCGTTGGAAAGGGGCATCACGGATTGTACGGAGCCTTTGCCGAAGCTTTGCGTGCCCACAATCACAGCACGTTTGTGGTCTTGCAGGGCGCCGGCCACGATTTCGGAGGCGGAGGCGGAACCGGAATTGACCAACACGGTGATGGGGATGGTTTTAAATTCGGCAGGCAGGCCGGCAAGCGGGTCTTTGCTGTTGCCGATTTGGTAGTCGGCGGGCTGGGCTTTGAGGTTCATGTTTTCCTTGCCGTCGCGGCCTTTGGTGCTCACCACGAGCTGGCCGTTTTGCAGGAAGGCGGCAGATACGCCAACGGCGCCGTTGAGCAGGCCGCCGGGGTCGTCGCGCAGGTCGATGATGAGGCCTTTGAGCGGGCCACCGTTAGTGCGGTGCATGGCTTGCAGGGCTTCGGCCATGGCGGGCACGGTGCGCTCTTGGAATTGGCTGATGCGCAAATAGCCGTAACCAGGCTCGATGAGGTCGTGGCGCACGCTGCGTACTTTAATCACGGCGCGGGTGAGGGTAACCACGATGGGCTGGGGCGTGTCTTTGCGGAGGAGGGTAAGGGTGATTTTGGTGCCCGGCTCGCCGCGCATGCGCTTCACGGCATCGTTTACGCTCATGCCGCGGGTGGAGGCATCGTCGATTTTGATGATGTAGTCGCCGCTTTTGATGCCGGCGCGTTCGGCGGGGGTGTCTTCAATGGGGGAGACCACTTTAACGAAGCCGTCTTCGCTGCCCACTTCCATACCCAAGCCACCGAATTCGCCTTTGGTGGATTCCTGCATGTCGGCGTAGTCTTTGAGGTTCATGTATTCGGAGTGCGGGTCGAGGTTGGAAACCATACCTTTGAGCGCGCCTTCGAGGATTTCGTCGTCGGTTTTGTCTTGATAGTAGTTGGCTTTCACCTGGCTGTACACTTCGGCCATGGTGCGCAGTGAATCCACCGGCAGGGGCTGCTGGCTGCGGGTTTCGGCAAAGCTCTGCATGCTCAGGCTTACGGCGATGCCGGTGAAGGTGCCCAGGGTGTAGAGGGCGATTTTTTTGAAGGTGTTGTTGGACATAATGGGTGTTGGTCTTTCAGGTTTTGTTAATCTGAGCCCGAATAATCGGCGGTGGCGGGAGCTGTGTTTTTCAGGTAGCCTGCCGTATGGCTCGAAAGGCTGAACTTTAGGCAAATTTGCTTGTTCCAGCAAGGGGGTGGGGGAAAATAAATGTTAAACGAGGTGGGGATGGGTTTTTATAGATAGCGGGTGGAAAGGCTAGCTGAATAATACAGCGGATGTTTGAGCTTCGTTAGCACTTGTATTTTCAGGTAGCCTTTAAGTGGTTAAAGGCTACCTGAAGATTTCGCTCACCGGTTTGGCTAGTTTACCCATGAGGCTGGGTTCATGGCTTGGTTGCGATAGCGAATTTCGAAGTAGAGGCCGTTTTCACCGTCGGGAAGGCTGCCGCTGCGGCCGATGGTTTGGCGGGCGGATACGCGGCTGCCGGCGCCGGCGCTGATTTGGGAGAGGCCGGTGTAGATGCTGAGGTAGCCGCTGCCGTGGTCGACGATAACGGTGTTGCCGTAGCCTTGCAGGGGGGCTGCGTAGGCGACTTCGCCTTCGGCGATGCTGCGTACGGCGGTGGGCGGGGTGCTGATGAAGAGGCCTTTCCAGGTGCCGCCGCCGGGGCGGGCTTGGCCGAAGCGGCCGCTGATGCTGCCGCTGGCGGGGCGTTGTAGGCGGCCTTGCATGCGGCTGAAGCCTTGGCTTTGCGGCTCTTGGACCTCGGGGGCTTCGAGGGCAAGGTCTTCGGCGGTGAGGGTGTTGCGGTTGGTGTTTTCTGGTGTTGGGGTGTCGTGTTGACGGGCTTCGCTGTGTTCGCTTTCAGGTGGCCTGTGCGGACGTGGGGTGGGTGGGTTGCCGTTTTGGGCTTGTTGAGCTTGCTGCTGGCGGCGTTGGCGCAGGGCTTGGGCACGGCGCTGGCGTTCGGCTTCCTGCCGTTGGGCGGAGCGGCGGCTGAGACTGGCGATGAGGCCGTTGAGGCGGCTTTCGTTTTGGCGCAGGGTTTGCAGCTTGGCGGTTTCGCGGCTGATGTCTTGCTCGAGGCTTTGCTGTTGGCGTTGCTGCTGTTGCTGCTGTCGGCCGAGGCGGGCGGCGGTGGTTTGCTGCTGGCGTTTGAGGGTGTCGAGCCGCTTGAGCTGTTCGTTGATGCTGTCTTGCTGCTGTTTGAGCTCTTGGCGGTTGTGTTGCAGCTGGCTAAGGGCCTGGGCGTTGGCTTGGTTGAGGTGGCGCAGGTATTCGAGGTGGCGGCCTTTCTGCTGGGGGTCGGCGTTTTGCAGAAACAGGGTTACGGCGTTGGGCTGCTGGTTGCGGTAGCGGCTGTTGAGCAGGCGGGCGGCTTGGGCTTGGGTGTTTTGGATGCGGGTTTGCAGGCTGTCGAGCTTGGCCTGCATGGCTTGCAGCTCGCGCCAGGCGGTTTGGCGGCTGCGGGTGAGGCGGTCGAGCTCGCGGCGCACGGTGTCGAGTTCGCTTTGGGTTTGGCGGATGTTGCTTTGCAGCTGGCGTTGTTCGCTTTGCTGTTGTTGGAGCTTGCGGTTGCTCTCGCCGATGGCGCGCTGTACTTGGCGCAGGTCATCTTTAGGCGCAGCGGCGGCGGGCATGGCGCTGCAGAGGAGGGCGAGGAGAATGAGGATTTTGCTGTGCTTCATGAGGCTACCTGAAAAAAGGAGAGGCTACCTGAAAAGGGGTTAGAGGAAATGGAGGTGTTCGGCAAGGATGAGCGTGCCGATGCCGATGAGGACGAGGCCGCCGAGGATTTCGGCGCATTTGCCGATGGCGCTGCCCAGGAAGCTGCCCAAACGCAGGCCGATGGCGGCCATGATGGTGGTGGCCAGGCCGATGGCAAGGGCGGTGAGCAGGATGTTGACTTCGAGGAAGGCCAGGCCGACGCCGACGATCATGGAGTCGATGCTGGTGGCGAAGGCGATGGCGACGAGCATGAGCGGTGAAGGCGGCCGGCGGCCGGATTGGCTTCTTTGGGGCTGCCCCTCTTCCGATTGTTCCCCGGCGTGCGGTTCCGGCTGCAGCGCGCCATAAATCATGCGTAGGCCGAGCAGGAGCAGCAAGGTGAAGGCGATCCAGTGGTCCCAATCGGCGATGTAGCGTTGTGCCACGGAGCCGATTGCCCAGCCGATGAGCGGGGTGAGGGCTTCCACGCTGCCAAACACGGCGGCGGTGCGCAACGTGCCCCAGCGGGTGGGTGTGCCGATGGCGGCGCCTTGGGCGATGGCGGCGGCAAAGGCGTCCATAGACATGCCGAAGGCGAGGGCTAGGATGGTGAGGAAGCTCATGGCGGGTGGAGGCTACCTGAAAGTTTCAGGTAGCCTGCGGCTGGGCGGTCAAACAAACTCAATCAGGCTCTCGCCGCTCATTTCCTGCGGCTTGGGCAGGCCGAGCATGGCGAGGATGGTGGGGGCGATGTCTTTCAGCGCGCCGCCGGCCTTGATGCGGGCGGGGCGGCCGACATACAGGAAGGGCACGGGGTTGGTGGTGTGCTGGGTGTGCGGCTGGTCGTTGGCAGGGTCGAACATCTGCTCGCAGTTGCCGTGGTCGGCGGTAATCAGCACTTCGCCGCTGGCTGCTTGGGTGGCGGCCACGATTTTGCCCACGCAGTCGTCGAGCGTTTCCACCGCTTTGATGGTGGCAGCCAGCACGCCGCTGTGGCCGACCATGTCGCCGTTGGCGAAGTTACACAGAATCACATCGAAACGCTTGGCGGCGAGGCTGTCGAGGATGTGCTGGCACACTTGCGGTGCGCTCATTTCGGGCTGTAAATCGTAAGTGGCAACTTTGGGCGAGGGCACGAGGATGCGCTCTTCGCCGGGATACGGCTCTTCGCGGCCGCCGCTGAGGAAATAGGTAACGTGCGGATATTTCTCGGTTTCGGCAATGCGCAGTTGGCTGATGCCTTGGGTAGACAGGTATTCGCCCAGGCCGTTGCGGATGCTTTCTTGAGCAAACAGCACGGGGAAGTGGTATTGGCTGCCGTAGCTGGTAAGCGAGGTGAAATAGCCGGGGCGGAAGCGCTGCTGGCGTTGGAAGCCTTGGAAATCGTCGAACAGCAGGGCTTGGGTGAGCTCGCGGGCGCGGTCGGCGCGGAAGTTCATAAAAACAACCGCATCGCCGTCGTGCAGGGCGGCTGCGGGGTCGATAACGGTGGGCTGGACGAATTCGTCGTGTTCGCCGCGTTCATAGGCGGCAGCCAGGGCTTGCAGCGGGGTGTCGGCGCGGAACGGGGCTTGGCCGAACAGGGCGTTGTAGGCCTGCTCAACGCGCTCCCAGCGGTTGTCGCGGTCCATGGCGAAGAAGCGGCCGACCACGCAGCCCACTTTCACTTGCGGATGCTGTTCGCAATAGCTTTGCAGAGTTTTCAGGTAGCCTTCCGCGCTTTGCGGCGGGGTGTCGCGGCCGTCTAAGAAGGGATGGAACACGATTTTCTGCATGCCGGCGGCCAAGGCAGCATCGGCTACGGCGAAGAAATGGTTGATGTGGCTGTGCACGCCGCCGTCGGAGAAGCAGCCGAGCAGATGCACGGTTTTCGTGGGGCTTTGCCAGGCGGCGGTGAGGGCGGGGTTTTGCGCGAGCGAGCCATTTTCGATGGCCATATCGATGCGGGTGATGTCTTGCGCCACCACTCGGCCGGCGCCGATATTCAAATGCCCCACTTCGGAATTGCCGAACTGGCCGGAGGGCAGACCCACCATGCGCTCGGAGGCATCGATCGTGCCGTAGGCGTATTGGGCTTTGAGGCGGTCGAGATTGGGCGTGTTGGCGAGAAGGACGGAGTTGTCGTCGCCTTCGAGGCGGTGGCCGAAGCCGTCGAGAATGAGGAGGACGATGGGTTTGGTAAGCTTGCTCATGGCGTGCGTTTCAGATGGAAATTGGGATGGCGGCATTATATAGCGGATTGGGTGGGAATTGAATGCGGGGCGGGGTGGAGCAGGCTACCTGAAATATAGGCTTGAGCGAAATTTTCATCATGTGGGTAGCGTAGTATGGGGTAGGTATTTTGCTGCATAGCAGCTCGCTTGGCTTGCTTTCAGGTAGCCTGCGGCGGTTTGGTAGAATGGGGTGTGAAATGACCGATGGTTTATAGAAAGGAAGAGCATGGATACGCTAGCAACGCCTTTGGGCGAATGGGAAAGGGTGCGCGAAGAAACCACGGGCAGAGTTTTCTTAGTGGGGAAGTTTTTGCAGATGCCGGTATCAGTGGAGCTTGAATCGGCTGATGTTGAGCGGGTGGATTTTGATTTTATTCAAGACAAGGTGTCGAAGTTTGCCCACATCAAGCGGCAGACTGACTTGTTTTTTGAGCGCATTGCCAAAAGCCGCCCCGATTGGTTGGGCATGGCGGCAGGGGCGCGGTTGGTGGATTATCGGGATTGCGTTGCTTGCCCTGAATTCGCGTTTGGCAGCGGGGCGGAGAGTTGGAGCATTGTTTATCGGGAAAGTGTGTTTCCGATTGCGGAGCCGTATGGGATTTTGGTGAATTATTTGGGGGATGATGTGGTGGGGTTTGAAGATATATCGGATGCGGAGGAATGCTAGCGGGCAGTTTTGAGGCTACCTGAAAGTTGCCAGCCCAGATAAAACAGCACGGTATTAAATCGGGCATAACCACTATATAATCAAATCATTTCCACACACGCCGAAACCGATTATGGATTTAACCAACCATTTCCTCATCGCCATGCCCGATATGCAGGATAATTTCTTTGCCGAGAGCGTGGTGTATGTTTGCTCCTATTCCACCGAAGGCTGCATGGGCGTGATTATCAACAAGCCCTCGCCGCTGCCGTTGCGGCAGATTCTGTCTGCCCAGCAGCACGCCGAGCCGCAGCATTTGTTTGACGACTATATCTTCTTGGGCGGCCCTGTGCAGGTGGATCGCGGGTTTGTGTTGCACAGCCCGGCGGGCAACTGGATGAGCAGCATCATCGTGGGCGACAACCTTGCGCTCACCTCCTCCGGCGACATCCTTCCCCACCTGCACGACGAACAAAGCGTGAAGCAGGCCATGCTGTTTATGGGCTACACCGGCTGGAGTGCCGGCCAGCTCGAGCGCGAGCTGGCAGAAAACAGCTGGCTCACCGTGCCGGCCAGCGAACACATCATATTCGGCATGCCGCACGAGCAGCGCTACCACGCTGCCATGTCGCTGCTTAATATTGCACCCGAACAACTCATCCGAACCGGCGGCCATGCTTAATATCCCACACGGCACCACGCTGGCCTTCGATTTCGGCGAAACCCGCATCGGCGTGGCGCAGGGCGACGCCGAAGTGGGCATTGCCCACCCGCTGGCCACCATCAGCGGCGAGGGCAACGACAAAAAATTTGCCGCCATTGCCGCCCTGGTGGCCGAATGGCGGCCGGTGCAATTCGTGGTGGGGCTGCCGCTTTCCACCGACGGCGGCGAACACGAAATGACCCGTTTGGCCCGCAAGTTCGGCCACCGCCTCAACGGCCGCTTCGGTCTGCCCGTGTATTGGGCAGACGAGCGGCTCACCTCGCTCTATGCCACCGAGCTCCTCAATCAAACCGGCCTACGCGGCCGCAAACAAAAGCCCGTACTCGACCAAGTGGCCGCACAGGCGATTTTGCAGGGTTTCTTTGAAGGCGGCTGGGTGGAAGAGTTTCACGGTTGATGGCATGAAGAAATGCTACCTGAAAACGGGAATAAGGTTTCAGGTAGCCTTTTTGGCAACGGGTGGGCAAATCTTTGCAGCAGTGCGCTGCCCGCAGCCATCTGGTTAGATCTATCCCCACTCCAATAAAAGGACGAAAACATGAAACGAAACATATGGCTGGCCATATTAGTGCTGTTGCCCGTGGTGGCTCTGGCCAAGCCTGCCCAGCGCGGCGAAGAAATCGTTTATTTCAGCGCGCCGCCGGCAGGTTTTGAAATCGGTTATCGGGCTTCGCAGGGCGGGCAGACGATTGTGGAGCTGGTGCCGAGAGGACAGACAGTGCAAAACTGGGAGCGGATGGTTACCCTGCAAACCTTCGCCGGCAACACCCGCTCGGTAAGCGACTTTCGCCGCGCGGTGTCGGATGGCTGGCGGCGCGCCTGCCCGGGCGGCAACACAATCAATCTGAGCGAGGGGCAGGAAAACGGCTATCCCTTCGCTTTTTGGCAAATGACCTGCGAACGCAACCCGCAAAGCGGCAGGCCAGAATATACTTGGATAAAAGCGATGCGGGGCGAACGTGCGCTTTATGTGGAGCAATACGCTTTCCGCCACTTACCGAGCCGGGCGGAACTAACCGATGCGGCCCGCCGCCTGCGCGGTATGTCGCTGTGCGATACGCGGCCGGGCAGGGCGCGGCAGCATCCTTGCGGCCGGCGTTAGGAATGTGGGGAGGCTACCTGAAAGCGTACTGTATCCGCTTTCAGGTAGCCTTTTCAGCTGAGTGCTGCTGCATTTTGGCGGACAGGGAACAGTTTGCATTGCAAAGCGGAATTGCGGTAGGGTGTTAAAAGTTGGCTGAAGTTTTTCAGGTAGCCTTTGGGGTGGGGAAGAGGCTACCTGAAAACATATGGGCTGCTTCTCAATAGTTCCGAAGCTAAACAGCAATCGGCTCTCGATTACCCTGTTTTTTTAGCAGTGCTCTTTCCATTTGGATTTGCACGTTTGCTGAACCGAAACGGCTGGGTGTGGAAACATTTTTGTCGTTGGAATCATTCAACCATTTGGCGTGTCGGCTGCCTTTGCTGTGGCGGCTTGAAAAAACAGGGCGGCGGGGTATAATCGCGCCCAATTAGTCGGGGTGCTGCCTTGGGCGGCTGAGAGGATACCCGTTGTACCTGATCCGGTTAGTACCGGCGTAGGGAACTATCTGGCAGAGGGCTGCGGACGGCGTGTGCTGTTCGGGTTGCTTTGCCCCCATCCGGAACGGATGGGCTTCTTCTCAGCTTTGCATTGTGCCCCGGCTTGGTATGCCGGGCTTTTTTGTGCGCGTTTGATACGCGGCTCGGTGGAGTACAGTGAATTAAATTTAAACCAGTACTGCGTTGGCTCGCCTTGCCGTAACGCGTGTACTGTCTGCGGCTCGCCGCCTTGTCCTGATTTAAATTTAATCCACTATAGTTTTTTAAGGCATAAGTAACAAAAAAGGTGCTATTTCAGAGAACCTTGCCAGTAAGTAACA
>CAUUTP010000052.1:0-14833 GCA_963548155.1 uncultured Eikenella sp. | reverse complement strand
CAGCACCCCGCAGCTCACCCGCCTGCAATACGGCAAACTCGGCATTGCCGACACCCAAGTTTTAAATACGGCCCTGGATTTTTTTTCAGCGCCGCCGTCAGCGAGAGCGGAGTTCGAGGCGGCGCTGACCGAATTGGGCTACCTGCCGGCCTCCGCATCCGAGCCGACGACTGCGCAGCCATCGTAGCCAACGCCCCGCACCTCTACGACACCGCACAGCAAGAGGAGCTGCAGTTTTTTAATGCCGTCGCCGACTGCCTCGCCAAATGCGCGGCTACTTTCGGCGGCGGCATTGCTGCATTTGGTGAAATGAACCTGCTTACTCTATTGCGCTGGACTCATCGCGCCGTGTTGCTCACCCGCCCGGCGGAAGAAGGCGAATAAAAACGCCCGCCGAAGCGAGCGTCAGAAAATCGAAAGGTTTATTGGAATAGCAGCACGGCGGGAATCACCGCCAATCCAATCAGCAACAGGAAACCGAAGAAAGCCCAAGCCAGCATTACCCCGTCGGCCAATAGGCGGATTGGTGAGTAGTCGCGGTACATTTTAAATCTCCCATCAAGAGGCAAACATGGCAAAAGACCTTGTACTTAATATTATTATGCGAGCCAGCGATAAAGCAAGCGGTGCGTTTACCAAGCTATCCCGCGCCGCCCGTGGCTTGAGTGGAGTGTTGCAGGAAAACCAACAAAAGCTGCGCGCCGTGCAGCAAACTATGCGCCAATCCAATGCCTACGGCGATTTGCAGCGCAAGATGCAGCAAGCGGCTGCCGAAAGCGACAGGCTCACCCGCGAAATCAAACAGCTCACCCGCGAAATCGCCGCCCAAGGTGCGCCAACCACTGCCCAAGCTGCCCGCATGAAACAGCTTGAGGCCGCCAGCCGTGCCGCTGCCGCCAAAGAGCAAAAGCTGGCCGATGAGAGCCGCCAGTTATCCCGTGAGCTGCACAAGGCCGGTTTCGATACCAAGAATTTCGCCAATGAACAAATGCGCCTGCAGCGCGAAGCCGCCAGATCCACCGCCGAAATCAGCCGGCAGAAAGCCGCGCTCGACCGTTTGGAAAACGCACAAAAAGGCGTATCCAATGCCAAAGCCGCCGCCGGCCGATGGGGTGCGGCCGGTGTGGCCGCTGGTGCCGGAGCGGTTGCCATCAAGCGCGGCCTAAGCGTGCCGATTCGGGATTTCGCCGACGCTGAAAACGCCGGCATGGATTTGCGCGTAGCCATGATGGATAGCAGCGGCAAAGTGGCTGCCGCCTACAAAGACATCGACACCTTAGCCACTCGCCTCGGCGACCGTCTCCCGGGTACCACCGCCGACTTTAAAAACCTAATGACGATGCTTATTCGTCAAGGCATGAGCGTCAAAACCATCCTTGGCGGTACGGGTGAGGCAGCCGCCTATCTCGCTGTGCAGTTACGCAAGAGCCCGGAGGAAGCTGCCGAAATGGCCGCCAAGCTGCAGGATGCCGTGCGCGCCACCGAAGGCGAAATGCTCGGTTTGGTTGATACCGTGCAGCGCATGTACTACGCCGGCGTCGAAGACCAAAACATCCTCGGCGCATTCGCCAAGCTATCCCCCGCCCTCGATATTGCCAAAATCAAAGGCGAGGAAGCCTTGCGCACATTCGGCCCGCTGATTGCCATGCTCGACCAAGCCGGCCTCTCCGGTGAAAGCGCCGGCAATGCCCTGCGCAAAGTGTTTACCCGTGCCATGAATGGTGCCAATGTGCGCAAAGCACTAGAGGATGCCGGAGTTTCACACTTAAATATCGACTTTACCGATGGTAAAGGCGAGTTCGGCGGCATCGAAAATTTTTACACCCAAATCGCCAAATTGCAGCAGGTAAACACAGAGAAACGCCTGCAAATCCTAAAGGATATTTTTGGCGATAATGCCGAAACCCTGCAGGCATTGAATACCATGATCGAAAAAGGCCAGGCTGGTTACAATGAATTTGCCGCCAAGCTGCAGAATCAGGCCAGCCTGCAACAGCGTATCGATGCCACCCTCGGCACCGTAACCAATCTATGGGATGCCGCCAGCGGCGCGTTTACTAATTTCATGGTCGAGCTCGGCAGTAGTATTCAAGGCGAGCTGCGCACCGTCATTGGTTGGATTAACGACATCTCCGTCGGCTTGAGTAACTGGACAAAAGAACACCCCAAAGCTGCCAACGCTATCCTAAAAGTCATTGCGATAGTAGGCATTGCATTGGCCGTATTTGCTGCACTGGCAGCGGTGATTTCCGCCGTCATCGTGCCGCTGGCCGTGATGAAATTAAGCTGGGTAACGTTGGCTGCTTCCAGCGGCGCGGCCGTTGGAAAAATCGGCCTGCTCACGCGGGCATTTACCCTGCTTGGCAGCGCTTTCCGTGGGCTTATCTCTATGATGATAGCCAACCCCATGCTTATCGCCATCGTGGCTGTGGTCGGCGCGCTGTATTTGCTCTATACCCATTGGGAGAGTGTCAAAACCGCCCTCATTGCCGGGTGGCAGAAAATTGACACCGCATTTGCAAGAAACCCAATTCTCAACTTTATTTTTCCGATAGTCGGCCTCGCCCGTCTCCTTGTAAATAACTGGAATATTGTCGCCCCGTTTTTTGTTGGAATGTGGCAGCGCATCAAATCATTTTTCAGCGGTGGCATTTCCGGCATCACTGCCCAAATCGTCAATTGGTCACCGCTCGGCCTGTTTTATCGAGCCTTCGCCGCTGTGCTGCGCTGGTTTGGCATTGAGCTACCGGCCAAACTCTCTACCGCCGGCCGCAACATGATCCAATCACTGGTTAACGGCATCAAATCCATGCTGCCCGACCTCTCTGGCGTTTGGCGGCAAACCACCAACCTATTTAACGGCCTCGGCAACAGCGCCCGTCGTGCGCCAGGCGCGGTAGGCAGCGCAGCTGGCGGCCGCCTCGCCAAAGGTTTTTCCGTCGGCGGCTACACCGGCGCTGGCGGCATCAACCAAATTGCCGGCCTCGTGCATCGCGGTGAGGTGGTATTCAGCCAGGCCGACGTGCGCCACTTTGGCGGTTGGCGCGCTGTAGAAGCCTTGCGCACCGGTGGCCTGCGCGCCCTGCAGTCTTTAGGTGGCGGCAATGCCAACCCAGCGCCTGCTTTGGCTGGCGCCGGCGGCGTTACCATTAACGTCTATGCCGCCCCAGGCCAAGACGAGCGCAGCATCGCCCGTGCTGTGGCTGCCGAATTGGATAAACGCCAAGCCCAGGCTGCGCGCCGCGCTAATTCACGCTATCAAGACAAGGATTAACCCATGCCACTCGCTACCCTCGGCTTTTTCGTATTCCACACCGCCACCATCCCCTACAACGGCATCGACCGCAGCCAAAGCTGGCGGCATCCGCACAAAAGCATTGTCGGCAACGACAGCCCGCCGCCATCGCAATACACCGGCAAAGAGCCGGACACCATCACTATTCAGGCCGAACTGCGCCCGGAAGTTACTGGCGGCGACATGAGCATCAACCTGCTGCGCAGCATGGCTAATGGCGGCAAGCCGTGGCCGCTTATTCTCGGCACCGGCCAGCTGCTCGGTAGCTACGTCATCACCGATATTCAAGATAAGCAAAGCCAGCTGATGTATGACGGCAAAGCCCGCGCCATCAGTTTTAGCATGAACCTGAAAAAAGTAGCCGACCACGCCTTCGGCTTGGAAGGTGAAGCGCTCGGCCTCGCCGTCGGCATGGTGCGCAGCTTGGTGGGAGTGTAGCCATGAGCCTGCTCGACACCGTGGCGGATGCCGCCAACAAAGTATTTGCCGCGCTCACCGATAGCGGCGGCCGCCATCTCACGCCGGTCGCCCGCCTCACCATCAACGGCCAGCCATTCGGCAGCGCCACCCTCTCGCGCATTGTCAGCATCGACCTCACCGACAAACGCGGTTTCGAGGCCGACGAACTCACCATCGAGCTTGACGACTATGATGGCGCCATCGCCATCCCTAGTCCGGGCAGTAAAATCACCCTGCATCTCGGCTATCAGGAAACCGGCATTGTTGATAAAGGCGAATACCTGTTTTCCGAGTTCACTCACACCGGCGCCCCCGACCGCCTAAACATCACCGCCCGCGCCGCCGACCTTGCCGAAACCCTTGCCCAGCAGAAAGAGCGCAGCTGGCACAAAAAAACGCTCTATCAAATCGTCGAAGCCATCGCCAAAGAGCACCGCTATCCATACCGCATTGCCGAGCAATACAAGCAGGAAACCATCGCCCATATCGACCAAACCAACGAGAGCGACGCCAGCTTCCTCTCCCGCCTTGCCGAACGCTATGATGCCATCGCAACCGTCAAAGCCGGCCGCTTGCTGTTTATCCCAGCCGGTGAGGCGCAAACCGCCGGCGGTGCGCCCATCCCGCCGCTCACCATCACCCGTGCCAGCGGCGACAATCACAGCTTTAACTACTCGGCCACCAACGCCTACAATGCCGTCCGCGCCTACTACACCGACAAACGCACCGGCCGCCGCAAAGAGGTCGTTATCAACAAAGACAACCTCGAGCCCCAGCGCAAAACCGAAACCCGCAAAACCCGCCGCCGGCGCAGAGATGGCAGCCGCACCATCACCCGCACCGTTGAAACCACCCGACGCATCAACACCGACGGCCTCAAAATCAAAACCCTGCGCCACCTCTACGCCAGCGAGCAAACCGCCCTTACTGGTGCCCGCGCCGCTTTCCGCCGCCTCTTGCGCGGTGCTGCGCAATTCAGCCTTACCTTGGCTGTCGGCCGCCCCGACCTCACACCGGAAACCCCCGTCAGCGTGTCCGGCTTTAAACCCGAAATCGACAGCCAGCAATGGCTGATTAAAGAAATCAGCCACCGCCTCGACAGCAGTGGCTACAGTTGCAATATCCAGCTCGAGGGGCAAATCAACCTCGACGAGCCGACAAATGGCGGGGAGAAGTCAACGCCCAGCAAAAAGGCTACCTGAAAATTTCAGGTAGCCTGATTCGCTTACACCGCAAAGATCCTGCGCAGCCGCTGCAGCGCAGCATTCTCGTTTTCATGCAATTTATTATCAGCTGCTGCCACCTCTTCAGCCTGCTGCAATACTGCCTCCTTCATTTCCGGCATCGTTCGGCTGATGGTGAGTGCGGCAAAATCAAAATCCATTGCCATCGGCAGCGGCCATTCTTTGACCTGCTCCTTGGCATAATCGGCCAGCTCGTCGGCGACGCCGGTTTCTTGCAACAGCCACTCCACTACCGCATTTCTTTCCGCCGGCGCGAATCTGCCGTCGCAGTACCCGATATACATCAATACATCAATAACCGGTTTGTGTTCCTGTATAAAAATATCCAGTGAGCGCTGTGGCGAATGTTGGTACAACCGCATTAAATGCTGCACCACCTGCTCTGCTGCCAATACTTCGCCGCTGGCTATATCCGTCGCCTCTTGAATGCCGCTATAAGTGAAAGTGCGCACCCGTTGGCGTAAGTGGCAAAATCCAACAAAGTGCCCGTCCGGCCACCCTTCAAACCGTTTCACATCCACTACACGCTCGCTATTCTTGCCGCTCTTATTTTGGTAAACCAGCAATAACCTTGCATTACACGGCAATAGTGTTTTTTTGCTATCGGCCATTTTCTCCTCCATCTCAATAGAAAAATGGCGGCCTCATCTTAGCCGCCTATTTTTAGGTATTCAGAAAAATCACACCACTCTGCCGATTTTGGTATGGCAGAAACCGATGATTGCAAAATCATCCGGTGGTGTGTTCGGATCAACGTATTCAGTTTCGTAAATCGGGTTGTCGCTGCTGATTCGCAGCCGCCCGTCGGCCAGCCATTGCAGCCGCTTAATGCGCAGCGCACCATTCAAGCGCAGCACGAATACGCCGTCGCCGCGCTGATGTGTCAGGTCAACGAGCACGATGTCGCTGGTTTTTAGGCCGGGGCTCATGCTGTCGCCTTTAATCGGCAGGCAGGCCAGCTGGCCTGCAATCAGCTCCTCGCGCTCCAGCCACTCCGTATCAAACGGTATCTGCTGAATGATGTTTTCGGTATCAAAAAAACTACCATGCCCAGCGCTCACCGGCACGTCGTATAGCGGCACCAATACAATATTAGGTATAGAGGTTACTGATTTTTTGCTCGCTGTATCTGTATCAGAACCTTTACCAAGAATTAGCCAGTCTAATGTTTTCCCTGCTAGTTCAGAAACTTTTAAGCATTGAGCAAGAGGCAGGGAGTTTTCGCGCCTGCGATAACCAGCAACGGCGCTATGAGTGATGCCTAATATTTTCGCCAATTCGTAATCTGACGAAACATTGAGCGCTTCTTTGGCTCGGTCGATACTGTTGGACAAAATATTTTACCTTAAGAAACATAGCAATAACCTAAAGTACCGCAAATACGGAACTTTAGGTATTGCAATGAAACTGTAAGTAACGTAATATTCAGTCACCACAACAAAACATTACGAACAACTTACAACGAAAGGTAATTCTAGCATGAATCCCTCAAAAAACAAGAGTTCATCAATAGAGCGCCGCCGCGCTCGTTTGGAACGTGAAGACCTTGTGCAAGTCTGGTTTACTAAACCGGACGCCGAAATGATACGGCAGGCTGCGAAAAATAATGGATTGGGTATCAGTGCATTTATTCGCCAGTCCTCTATTGTGGCCGCTCGTAATCAATCCGTAGCTGCATCCTAAGCCCTTTCAGGCTACCTGAACACCAAGACACGAAAGGGCTAATCATGGCAAAAATCCAATACAGCAAAAAACTGCGCCGCCTCAAAATGCGCCTGCAGAGACTCAATCAGCGCATCGCCGCCGCCTATCAGGCCGCGCCCGATGAAATCGTCAGCACCCCGTTTGATTGTGCAGCTTCAGCCGCGAATCCAGCGTCGCCAACGCTTCCTCAATCACCCGCTGCTCCTCTTCCGGCTCCGGGCTGTGCAACATCAAGCCAAGCGTCTGATCCTCTGCAACAAGAGCCGCAATCCGATCTCGAATGCCAGCTTTATCGCCGCTGTGTGCAGCTAAAGTACTACGCAGCAAAGCAGCAATTAAAAGTTCTTGAGCATCAACTTCGCTCTCAGCATCATCTAATTCTTTCAATGCTTGCTCAAGCGCCTTATTCAATTCGTCGTAGGTCGGTTTCTGATTCATTTTTACGCTCCAAGTATTTTGATCAATGGTTGGCAAAGCACAGCGAGCTTATCACGGATTTAGAGCAACTGCTGAAAGGGATGACTGATGACGCCTAACCCCATCAATCAAGCCATCCGCACGATGGCCCAGTCGCCCAACGGCGGCTACGCAGCCAGCGCCGCCATGCTCGGCATGACTACTGCCGCCCTGGAAAACCGCCTCTACGAAGTCAAAGGCCAGCGCATCGGCATTGCTGAAGCCATGCTGCTGCAGCGCCTCACCGACCGCACCGACTTTGCTGCCGCCGTGGCTGCCGAAAGCGGCGGGGTGTTTGTACCGGTGCCGGAAATGGATGCGGCAGCCCTGCTCGGCGAAGACATCCGCGACCACCTGCACGGCGCAGTTGAAGAGCTCGGCCAGCTGTTCGTGCAATGGCGCGAATCCACCGCCGACGGTTTTTTAAGCCGCTCCGAAAGTGCCGAGCTGTGGGCGCAGGTGCGCAGTGTGGTAAACCGCCTGGTATCTGTGGCCGCTCTCACCGACCGCATCTATGGGGATTTTTCAGATGCCGCTGAAAAACCGTAACCAACACGAGCCGGGCAAATTCCGCGTTCAGGTGGTTTGCCCCAACTGCGGCCACCGCTGCCTAGTGCGCGGTAGCAGCAAGCCGAGCCAGCTCACCCGCCAATACTATGTTTGGTGCACCAATCACCTCTGCGGCTGGCGCGGTTTGGGCATGTTCGAAATCATCAAAACCACCCATGAGCCGCCCGCCCCGCTGCGGCACGGCACGCTACCTGAAACAGTAGATGCCAGTTTTTTCATCGATCCGCCGCCAGTAGAAGACCAATTGTTTTAAGCCAGTCGCTGCCGCTTGCTGCGCGCAGCAGGGTTTTTGCCGCCCTAAAAAAGGGAAAGGAAAAATAAAATGAAAGAAATTCAGCAATTTGAGAAACCACGCCCCGCAGGTTACACGCAAACCGCTTGGGATTGCCGTAATCAGATGTTGGCTAAATTAGCCGGGCATGTGCCCATGCAAACCGCCGCTCCGCGCCAGCCGATGGTGCACGAATTGCCGGCCAACCAAATCGCCAGCCGCCTGCTCACCCCGAAGCAGGCAGAAGGGGTGGAAATTGTGCAAAAGCTGTGCGGCCACATCCACCGCGCTACCGCCCAAATCAACACCACTCTCATCACCTACGAGCTGCCGGTGGGCACGCTCTGCCTGCCGGAGGTAGCCAATCTGTTGTGGCAGCTGGATGAGTGCATCATCGCCGCCCGTGCGGCCGCCCGCCGCCTCGGCATCCGCGCCGTGCAGCCGCAAGTGCGGCTCACCGCTGCCCCGCTCAAGCTCGCCACGCCAAACAGACAAAGGGAGGCTGCCTGATGAATGCCAGCCAACAGCAAGCCGTGATCCGTCTCGGCAACCGCCTATACCACGATGCCATTGCGGCAGCCAATGCTGCCCTGTCTGACGGCGTAAGCGGCCACCTCGCCACCGCCGCCTACAACCAGCTCGCCGGTGTGTGGGAAACCATGCAGGCCGTGCACAGCCCGGACAGTACCGCCGCCGACCACATCAGCCACCTCATCGACCAGCTTAATCAACGCCAAGGAAACCGTAATTATGATTAGCCCTACTCCCGATTTTCAGGTAGCCAAAATGATTCAGGCTGCCGCCGCCGAAAGTATCCACAGTATCTACGCCAAAGCCGACCGCGCCTGTGCCATGTATGAGCCGCTGCAACAGCTGGCCGACTGCCTGCAGTCTGCCGGGGTGTTGTTCCAACTGGGCAATTTTGCCGACTACAGCGAACTCACTCTGCTGCTCGATATTGAGACGGTGGAGCAAGACATACGCATCGACCGTGCCGTGCAAGAGTTTACCGAGGAGAGCGGCTGGGAGCTGCGCCGCAGCGAGCCGCAAGAGCTGGCCGGTTACGACATCACAATCATCGTTATTTGGCTGGTTAATCCGGGCAAGTTGTCCGAAACCATCACGCTTACACTTCGATATAGGGGGGAAAACCATGTCTAAAGCTGCAGCCATATTGCTTGGCATCATCATCGGCCTACCGGCTGGCGAATACATCAACGATACCTATCGCACCAACCAGCAAGCCGCCATGCAGGCCGAGCTGGACAACGCCGAACTCCGCGCCGGCCTGTATTTCCAAGTAAACCAAGATTTGCAGCACCAAATCACCGCTGCCGATCTTGCCGCCGAGCAAACCCGTGCCGATTGCCGTGCTCGCCGCCAAGCCGCCGCCTTGGCAGCCGCTACCAGCCAAGACCCAATGGCCGGCGTGGTGCTGGAACCGGTAGGGGAATAAGCATGAGCACATGCCGCACCTGCCGCCATTGGCAAGCCAGTCAAACAGGAAAGGATGGCGAGCCAAAACCAGCGCCCATGCTGCGCCACGGTTTCGCCGCCTGCGCACAAGGCGAATGTTTCAACTTCCTGCCTTCCCGCCGCCCGGCCTGCGGCAAATACCAAACCATCAGTCAAACCACTCAGCGCCGCCGCGAAGAAGTAATGGCAGATCTAGAGCTAAAAAATTCAGGCTACCTGAAAGGAAAATCATGAAACCAAAATCTACCAATCAACAAATAAATCTGCCCCGTTGGCTTGCCGAGCGCGCCGCGCGCCAAAGCGTATTGATGCAGTTAGATATTCCGTTAGTTGCAGAAGGAGAACAGCAGATTGCCCAAAACGTGCTGTTTCGCGCCGGCTATCTGGTTGCATTAGAAGACGTAGCCGTTGCATTGGGCTGGCATGAACTCGCCGACAATATCCGGCATTTGGCCGAAGAACGGAAGCAGCAGTGGGATGAAGCCGTAGTCCGCTGCAACCAGTTATCTCAATCACATTGATTTTTGAGAATCACACCATGAATTTGACAGCCCCCGCCTGCGCCGCCTACAATCGCCGCACTACTCACAAAGCGGCAGCCGCATCCGTCAATCCTGCGGTATTTTTGCGCCCGTCTCGCGCGGGGGCTCGCCATGTTTATGGCGGGATGATAGCCGTCAATACAATACCGCAAGGGAATAGCGGCAGCCTTCTTTGTGAGGTAGTTGAGTCCCGCCCACCTCATCCTGTGGGCAATACACTAACTAAACACAAAGGTATTTCCCATGAACTCCGTTTCTTCCGGCCTGTCTGTGCCGCTCTTCTCCATTTCCTCCCTCTCCGACCGACTGCGGGCCGATATTGCCGCCTTCTCGGCTGTTACCTCTCTGCTTTCTGCTGCACCCAATCACACCTTGGATGCCAGCGAGCTCTATTTCTTACTCGAAGCCATCAACCAGCGCTTTCAAACTGTGCTCGTCGATTTGGAGCGCCTAAGCTAATCCGCTTTAGGCAATTCTGCCGCCTGGCTGCCCTGTTAGGTATGCCGGCGGCAGGCGGCTGCCTGTCTGTTGCAGGAGGCAGTGTATGAGACCAGCACTTACTAAAGTCAGCCGTTTTGCCCAAGAATTTCTCGACAAAATGCCGCCACAGCTGGCCGAGCTGGCACGGCAGCGTTGGCTGAAAACTGCCAACGTGAAACCGGTGTGCAAACCCCATGCGCTGCAGTATGAATACAGCGACGATAAAGCCAACTGTGAACTGTATGAATTTGCCAAGCCGCTGATGCACAACCCCCTGCCGCTGGACTTGAACGCATCAGACGACGACATCTGCAGTTATGCCGACAAGCAGGCTGCTTTGTTTTGTAGCCGTGCCAAATACGGCATGGATATATTCAAACAGCTCAAGCTGGCGGAGAAGGACGGCCTGGATGATTGGCAAAACAGATTTGCCAAGCAGATTAAGGCAGGCAACTGGGAGGCGATTGCGCTGCGCCTTCAGGATGCGCGATGGTGGCGTCGGTTTTTGCGCCGCGCCATCGGCCGCCGCCTGGAGAATACCTTGCGCGGCGGTATGAATCTGATCCATCGGCGGCATTGGCTTTATGTATCGGCTCCCGCATTGGTACGCCGCCGTCAGCAGAAGCACCGCAATCGCGTCTTGCTCGAATCATTGAAGATGGTGAATGAGCTGGGGCAAACCTTCACGCTGGCCGAGCTGGTGGAAAAATCCAACGCCAACCCCGCCATCCGCCGCGCCGAGCTGATGACCCGCATCGCCGGGTTTGAATACATCGCCCGCGAAACGGGGCACATCGGCGAATTTATCACTTTAACCTGCCCCAGCCGCTTTCATGCAGCGCATCATGTTTCAGGCAGCCAAAACAGCAAATACGACGGCAGTACGCCCACCGAAGCGCAAGCCTATCTGCAAAAAGTATGGGGGCGCATCCAAGCCTCGCTACAGCGTCAAGAGATTGCCGTGTACGGCTTCCGTGTGGCCGAACCGCACCACGACGGCACGCCGCATTGGCACGGCTTGTTTTTTATGCCAAAAGAGCACCGCCAAGCCTTCCGCCGCACCGTTGCCCGCTACGCCTGCCGCGACAGCCGCGAAGAGCTGGGATTAGATTACTTTGAAACCAAGGCTGCCGCCATCGAGCAGGCTAAATTGATTCAGGCCGCCCAGCGCCGCCGTGCTATTGAGCATGGCGGTCATGTGTCTAGCATTAAGTCGCTGCTGGCCGATATGCAGACCGAAGCCGGTTTTTGGGCGGCGGCCGACTACCGAGCCTTTCGGCAGGTGGATGCCCGCGTTAATTTTAAAGCCATCGATTGGCGGCGCGGCACGGCAGCGGGCTACATTGCCAAATACATTGCCAAAAATATCGACGGCAAAAACACGCTGGGCGACAGCGTGGGTATCGACTACGAGGCAGACGGCCGCAACGTGGTGGAGACTGCCGAGCTGGTGGACGCTTGGGCGTCGCTGCATGGCATCCGCCAATTCCAGCAAATAGGCGGCGCACCTGTTACCACTTGGCGCGAGCTCCGCCGCGAGGGCATGACTGCGGGCGACTACAACGACACGATTGTCCGCGCCTCACTGGCCGCCGATGCGGGTGACTGGGGCAAGTTTACGATGATTATGGGTGGTGCCACTGCCAGCCGTTCTGCCCGCCCTATTCACCTCTACAAAGAAGACCCGAAAGAGCTCAACCGCTACCAAGAGCCGCGCCCGCCAATGATTCGCGGCGTATTCGAGCCGGAAACGGGGCTTGTAAAAATTAGCCGCATCCACGAATGGCAGATGCTGCAGGGCGGCAAAGCCGCCCCTTGGACTGGTGTCAATAACTCTACGAAATCGAAAAAAGTGGGAGAAGTAGCTGATTTTGAATTAGAAGACGATAAGGTTTTTGGGGGAAATCCATATCGCGGTATGGAGCCGCCGCGTTGCCACATCCCGCTACTGCGTGAAGAGATACTGCAACAGATAGATCGGGTGCTGGAAAGCGAAGCGCCTGCGATTATTAAAGAGCGTGAAATCACCATTTTGCACGGGGCGCTGCATGATTTGACTGCCAAGCCCGCCATTAACAGCCGCGAAGCTACCGCTCAAGTTGCCGCCGCCCGTGCCGCCGCCGAGCAAACCCGGGCCCAATCCGATGCTACGCGCGAATACAAACACCACCTGCACCACCTCGACCGCCTTTCACCGCCGGCCAACAGGCTACCTGAAACCGCGATTGACCTAACCCCATTTAAAACCCCGCATCGCCGCTGGCCGGCACCAAAACGCCACGATACCGCTGAAAGCGTGATGGCCGAGCTCGACACCCTGCTCGCCCGTCTCGAAACCGAACATGATGCGCTCTACATCGTGCATTGATTGTGGCCGGTTTCAGGCTACCTGAAAACCATGATTTAGCCGCCGCGCCCTTGGGTACGGCGGCCACCGGAGAAAATTAAGATGAGCGAAATGTTTTTAACTAGGGATGAGGTTGCCAGCCTCACCGACTATAAACGCTACGGAAAGCAATGCGACGTGCTGCGCCAAATGGGCATCCCGTTTATCACCAATCCAACCGGCCGCCCCATTGTGATCCGCGCCGTGCTCGAGGGCAGGCCGGAGCAAGCTGCCAGCCCGCGCCGAAGATGGCAGAGTAGCAAAGCAAAACCAAATTAAACCATTATGAAACAGGCAATAAGAAATCTGCCCATGAGAATGCGGCAAAAGAAAACCAGTAGCGACAAGGTGTATTTTTACTATGACACCTGCGCCAAGCCACGCAAGTGGCTGCCACTCGGATCGGACTTTTTCGAAGCCTTGCGCAAGTATGCCGACTACGAGCAGGAATACAGCCAAGAGCTGACCGCCCGTATTGAGCGAGAGGCCACTTTCCGGGTGGTGGCCGAGCGTTATGTGCGCACTGTGCTGCCAACGTTGTCACCCAGGACGCAGTCGGATTACCTGTATCAGCTCAAATTTTTGTACGAGTATTTTGACGGCGATAACCCCGCGCCGATTAACCAAATTTTGAGTGTGGACATCTACGAATATTTGGAATGGCGGCAGGCGGCCAAAATCCGTGCCAATCGCGAAATCGCGTTGTTTAGCGTTATCTTTAATTGGGCGCGGAAATGGGGCTACACCAACAATGAAAACCCATGCCGTGGTGTGAATAAATACCAAGAGACCGGTCGCCATGTGTACATCACGGATGAGCAATATTGGAGGCTGTACGAGTGCGCCGAGCGGCATCTGCAACTGTTGATGCTGGTTGCATATTTTATCGGCCAGCGTGTGGCCGATTGCCTGAAAATACGCACCACAGATATTAAAGATGGGGAGCTGTGGATTGAGCAAAACAAAGTGCAAACCAAAGTCCGCATCAAACTCACCGGCGAGTTGGCAGAGGTGCTGGACTTGATTTTGCGGGAGAGGGGCGAGCAGAAACACGATTACTTATTTGTCTCGCTCGGCCGCCAGCGCCATCGCGGCCAGCCGATGACATATGCTATGCTGCGCGGCGCAATGGATAGGGCCCGCGAAAAAGCTGGAATCGAAAAGGCAGCCTTCCAGTTCCGAGACCTCCGCGCCAAGGCAGCCACCGATACCGACGATGCCGTCGGCATCGAAGCCGCCCGCGTGCTGCTCGGCCACACTACTCAAAACATGACTAAGCGCTACATCCGCAACCGAAAAGGCCACCTCTCCGAGCCGGCCGTCAAGTTAAATAAAAACCGTCAGGCTACCTGAAAAAACGCACGGGAAACCGTGCTTTTTTCATGCGGCAAAATGCAGAAATGTAGAACAAGCCATAAAATGTAGAACAAAACCAAGGCCGAAAATACAGCAAAACCCGCTCAAAGCAGAGCGGGTTTTTGTATTTGGAAACAAGCTGTTTTGTGGTGCCCGAGACCGGAATCGAACCGGTACGCTCGTATTAAGGAGCGACGGATTTTAAGTCCGTTGTGTCTACCAATTCCACCACTCGGGCCGGGCTGTGGTTTGTCAGCCTGGATGATTGGAGGCGGGGGCGCGGATTTTAACCGGCCTATACGAGGGTTGCACCCCTCGCAGCATAAACACTCTGCCACCCCGCCGTGCTGACTGATGTATGGTTTGTTTAACCAATACCGCGAGGCGATTTACTGCCTGCGGCTTACATTCACTTTGGTATTTTGGAGGCGGGAGTCGGAATCGAACCGGCGTACACGGCTTTGCAGGCCGCTGCATAACCACTTTGCTATCCCGCCAAATTAGCTTTTGGCCGACTGTATCGGCCAAATTGCTAAAACTTGGAGCGGGAAACGAGTCTCGAACTCGCGACCTCAACCTTGGCAAGGTTGCGCT
>CAUUTP010000051.1:0-14885 GCA_963548155.1 uncultured Eikenella sp. | reverse complement strand
CGGCAGCGGCGTGATGATTACCGGCAGCCACAACCCGCCCGATTACAACGGCTTCAAAATGATGCTCGGCGGCAATACCCTGGCCGGGGAAAGCATTCAAGAGTTGCGCGGTATCATCGAAGCGCAGGATTTTGTTTCAGGTAGCCCGCAAGGCAGCGTGCGCCGTTTGGATGTGGCAGAAGAGTATATTCAACACATCGCCGGCCATATCCGCCTGCAACGGCCGCTGAAAATTGCCGTCGATGCCGGCAACGGCGTGGCCGGAGCGTTTGCCGGGCGGCTGTATCGTGCGCTGGGCTGCGAAGTGGAAGAGCTGTTTTGCGAAGTGGACGGCCATTTCCCCAACCACCATCCCGACCCCGCCAAACCCGCCAATCTGCAAGACCTTATCCGTGCCGTGCAGGCCGGCGCGGCTGAAATCGGCCTGGCTTTCGACGGCGACGGCGACCGTCTTGGCGTGGTTACCCGCAGCGGCAGCATCATCTATCCCGACCGCCAACTGATGCTGTTTGCGCAAGATGTGCTCGCTCGCAACCCCGGCGCGAAAGTGATTTACGACGTGAAATCCACCCGCCTGCTGGCGCCGTGGATTAAGCAGCACGGTGGCAAACCGGTGATGAGCAAAACCGGCCACAGCTTTATCAAAGCCGCCATCAAGCAGCACGGCGCGCTTTTGGCGGGCGAAATGAGCGGGCATGTGTTTTTCAAAGAACGCTGGTTCGGCTTCGACGACGGCCTCTACGCTGGTGCGCGCCTGCTGGAAATCCTTTCAGCCAGCCCTAACCCCAGCGCCGTGCTGGAAGCCTTGCCGGAAGGCGTGTCCACCCCCGAATTGAATATCGCCCTGCCCGAAGGCGCCGATGGCCACGCATTGATTGCCGATTTGGCTCAGGCCGCCCGGTTCGACGGCCTGCAAGAGCTGATTACCATCGACGGCCTGCGCGCCGAATTCGCCGACGGTTTCGGTCTGCTGCGCGCTTCCAACACCACGCCGGTGTTGGTGTTGCGCTTCGAGGGCGACAACCAGGCCGCGCTGGCGCGGATTCAGGTGCAGTTCAAAACCCTGGTGGAACAACACGGCGGCTTGCAGTGGCCGTTGTGAAACCGAGCCGGATAAAGCAAACCGCACCGTGGCAATACGGTGCGGTTTGCTTTTCAGGTAGCCTGATCGCATTCGGCGAAGGCTGGCCAGGATTTGGCAGCATTTAATATTGGATCGTGCCGTTTGCAGTTTGCTGCACGGTGCTGCTGCCCGGGCTGTCGAACACGGGCTCGGGGCTGCCTGCTTTTTCATAGGCAGCAGCACGTGCCATCGCGGGAACGGCCAGGGTTTGTTCATTTTGCTGCAGCGATACTTCCACCACGCGGTAGCCGCTGCCGCCCATGCTGCGGCTGAGGGTGTCGGCGCGTTTGCGGAAGTTCTGCAGGGCTTCGATGGCGAGGCTTTCTTCAATTTGTCGGCGGCTTTCCGGCTTGAGCGAGAAGCCGATGCCGTTGATGGCGGCTTCGTTGCTGCTTTCGGCAATCAGCTTGCCGATGGCTTGGAAATCGCTGCCGGAAACGCGCAAGATGGCGATGTCTTCCCAAGGGTGGGCGCCGTTGTGGTAGCTTTGGTAGGCGTGGCGGCTTTCCAGCTCCACTTCCGCGCCGGAAAGGCGGCGGGTGCGGCTTTGCAGGATGTTTAAGCGGCGCGTGGTTTCGGCGGCGGCCTGGGCTGGATTGGCGTGGGTGGAGGAAACTTTCAGGCGCACGGTCATCCAGTTGTTGGGCACGGTGCGGCTGACGGTTTCGCTGAATTTGAGCAGGTTGTAGTTGAGCGGCTCGGCTATCGCAGGAGCCAGGCTGAGGCCGGCCAGCAGGGCTGGCAGGAGGAGGGCGGTTGTTTTCATAAGCGTTTTCCTGTGGATTTGGGCAGGGTGATTATAGGGAACAGCCATGCCGAAGGCTACCTGAAAACACTTCGGGTTTGCCTGCGCTCAGGTTTTCAGGTAGCCTTGCGCGCCATCTGATCGTGAAAAGGAAATACCGTGATTACTGTGAACACTTTGCGCAAGATGAAGCGCGAGGGCGAGAAAATCGCTATGCTCACCTGCTACGAAGCCAGCTTTGCCGCGCTGATGGATGCGGCGGGAGTGGATATGCTGCTGGTGGGCGATTCGTTGGGCATGACGGTGCAGGGGCAGAAGTCTACCCTGCCGGTGAGCCTGGCCGATATGTGCTACCACACGACGGCGGTGGCGCGCGGCAGCAGCAATGCGCTGATTGTGAGCGATTTGCCGTTTGGTGCCTACCAGCAGAGCAAGGAGCAGGCTTTTGCCGCTGCGGCCGAACTGATGGCGGCAGGGGCGCATATGGTGAAGCTGGAAGGCGGCACCTGGATGGCGGAAACCACCGAGTTTCTACAGCTGCGCGGCATTCCGGTGTGCGCGCACATCGGGCTCACACCGCAGTCGGTGCATGTGTTCGGCGGCTATAAGGTGCAAGGCAAGGGCGATGTGGCGGCACAGGCGCTGCTGAATGATGCGCTGGCGCACGAAAAAGCCGGCGCGGCAGTGGTGCTGATGGAATGCGTGCCTGCCGCTCTGGGCAAACAGATTACCGAAACGCTGGCCTGCCCCACCATCGGCATCGGCGCAGGCGTGGATTGCGACGGGCAGGTGCTGGTGATGCACGATATGCTCGGCGTGTTCCCCGGCCAAACGGCGAAGTTTGTGAAAAACTTCATGCAGGGTCAGGATAGCATTCAGGCGGCGGTGGCGGCTTATGTGCGCGAAGTGAAGGAGAAAACCTATCCCGCGCTGGAGCATACCTTTGCGGCTTGAGGCAGGCTAATGAAGTGAGGCTACCTGAAAGCGCAGCGCCGCTTTTGCCAAGCTATAGTGGATTAAATTTAAATCAGGACAAGGCGGCGAGCCGCAGACAGTACAAATAGTACGGCAAGGCGAGCCAACGCTGTACTGGTTTAAATTTAATTCACTATAAATTCAGATTGCCTTGCCATTGTTTTCAGGAGCCTCACGATTGAACCAAAAGGCTACCTGAAAACCTCGGCTAAATCATTCCCACTACTAATCAATAGAGAAGATAGAGCAACCATGCCGCACCGCACCCCCCGCCGGCAGAAAATCGCCCGGCTTGTGCACGACCACGGCTTTATGTCGGTGGAAGAACTGGCGCGCAGTTTGAACGTGACCCCGCAAACCATCCGCCGCGATATCCATGTTTTGTGCGAACACAACATCCTGCGCCGCTACCACGGCGGCGCCGCGCCCGGCAGCAGCGTGCAAAATGAAGACTACGACACGCGCAAAAACAAGCTGCAAAGCGAAAAAGCCCACATTGCCGACCTGATTGCCGAGCACATCCCCGACAACGTTTCTCTGTTTATGAGCATCGGCACTACCATCGAAGCCGTGGCGCTCGCGCTGGTGAAAAACCATAAAAACCTCTGCATCATCACCAACAATATCCACGTTGCCTCCATCGTGTCCGGCCGGCCGGACTACACCGTCATCATCACCTCCGGCGTGGTGCGGCCGGTGGACGGCGGCATCACCGGCGTGGCCACCATCGATTTCATCAACCAATTCAAAGTGGATTACGCCATCCTCGGCGCTTCCGGCATCGAAGCCGACGGCTCGCTGCTCGATTTCGACTACAAAGAAGTGAGCGTGATGCAGGCCATGATGGCCAACGCCCGCCACTGCTATTTGGCCGTAGACCACAGCAAATTCGGCCGCAACGCCCTGGTGCGCATAGGCGACGTCACCGAATTCCACGCCCTGTTTACCGACGAGCCGCCCAGCGCCGGCCTGTGCAAAAAACTGGACGACGCGGGCGTGCGCTGGCATCTGGCGGCCAAAGAAGAGAAAGAATAGGGCGGCAGGCTACCTGAAAGAGATTCGGCATAAATTTTCAGGTAGCCTTTGATTCAGCCGATGCGGCTACCTGAAAGCCAAACTTGAATAAAGAGAAAATGCCGTGCGATGATTGAAAAAACGGGATTCGTGCGGCAAGAAACTGGCGGCTGCACCTGCTTTGCAGTATATTTTGCCTAATTGATTTTGTTACGGAGAACACACCATGTCGATATTAAAAAGGCCGGAAGAAGTGATTATGGCGGTGCTGGGCGCGCTGTTCGTGGTACTGACTTATGCGGCGGCATCCTATTTCGGCGCGCAGGGGCAAACCGCGCTGCTGGTGGCGGCGCTTACATTGATTGTGCTACTGCCGGCGTTTTTGCTGTGGCAACGCAATCGCGCCGCTTGGCTGTGGCCCTGCCTTATCGGCCTGCTGGCAGCTTGCTGGTGGCCGTATTTCGATGCCCGTGGTGAACAATCGCTGCCGGTGGGCTTGTTGCAGCAGGATGCCGCAGCTGCGGTTTCAGCCCTGCCTTGGTATGCGGGCTGGACGTTTAAGCTGATCTTCGCCGCACTGCCGGTGGTGGTGGGGTATGGCTGGATAGTGTATCGGCGGTATTATCGGAAGAAGAAACCGGTGTAAACATAGCCGGATTGGAATAGGAAAAAGGCTACCTGAAAGTTTTCAGGTAGCCTTTGCTGATTCTGGCAGCTTATTTCAGCGGCTGCATATTCATCACTTCCATCAGGAAGTTGGTGAATGCGGGGTTGGCCGGGCGGTTTTGCATATTGGGCCAACGTTGCTGCCAGCCTTGCAGGGCGTTGCGCACGAAGATTTTAGATTGTTCGGGCGTGATGCGGCCTTGTTGGCTTTGTACGGCGGAACGCAGGTAGACTTCATACATGCTGTCGTCCACGCTGTTGCGGCCAACCAAGTTGATGCGGAAGCGGTTGAGCTGCTGCGCAGCCTGGGTTTTGGTCATGCGGCCTTTGTTGACTTCGTAGCCCAAACGGGTAGCTTCATTACGAATTTTAGCCACGTCGCCCCAGTGGCTGGCGGCCAGGGTATAACGCGGTGAGGCCTGTGTGTTTTGGCGTGTGTTGTTAGGAGAAGAAATAAGGTTACAGCCGCCGAGCAGACCAGCAACGAGGAGGATGGGGATATATTTTTTCATGTTTTGACTTAAGGTAACAGTTCCATTAATGCGGTTAACTATAGGGAAAATCGAGCGGCGGGGCAAGTTTTTGGCGGTTTTCCCGACAAATTTACAACACGCCGGTAGGCTTGAAATACGAAAAAAGCCGCATGGCTGCGGCTTTTGGGCAAGGGATTAGCTTAGGAGGCGAGGTCTTCAAACAGCGGGGTGGAAAGATAGCGTTCACCGTTTGAAGGCAGAACCACCACAATGAGTTTGTCTTTATTTTCCGGTTTTTTCGCCAGCTCCAAGGCAGCCCAGATGGCGGCGCCGGAAGAGATACCCACCAAGAGGCCTTCTTTGGCGGCGGCATCGCGGGCGGTATCGAAGGCGGCTTGGTTGGCCACGGTAATCACGCCGTCGTAGATTTCGGTGTTCAGGGTTTGCGGCACGAAACCGGCACCCAAGCCCTGAATCGGGTGTGGGCCTTTTTCGCCGCCGCTCAATACGGGGGAGGCGGCAGGCTCAACTGCATAGGCCTGCAGCGAGGGTTTGTGTTTTTTCAGCACTTCGCTCACGCCGGTGAGCGTACCACCGGTGCCCACGCCGGAAACGAAAATATCAACTTGGCCGTCGGTGTCGCGCCATACTTCTTCGGCGGTGGTGCGGCGGTGGATTTCGGGGTTGGCGGGGTTGTCGAACTGGCGCGGCATAAAGTATTGGCCGGGGTGAGCGTCTACCAGTGCTTGGGCGCGGGCGATGGCACCGGGCATGCCTTCTGCGCCGGGGGTGAGAATGAGCTCGGCACCGTAAGCACGCAGCAGCATTTTGCGCTCTTTACTCATGGTTTCCGGCATGGTGATGACCAGTTTGTAGCCCAAGGCGGCGCAAACCATGGCCAGGCCGATACCGGTGTTGCCGCTGGTGGCTTCCACAATAATGGTGTCGGGTTTGATTTGGCCGGCTGCTTCGGCGGCGCGGATCATGGAGATGGCGATGCGGTCTTTTACGCTGCTGCCCGGGTTGAAGTATTCCAGCTTGGCGGCTACTTTGCCGGGCAGGCCTTGGGTGAGGCGGTTGAGGTAAACCAGCGGGGTATTGCCGATTAAATCAACAATGTTGTTGGCGATATTGCTCATTAGGTGCTCCTGTGAAGTGTGAATTGGATACGGTGCGCATGATAATGGCAAAGCCGCAGGCAAACAAATAATTTGTTTTTGTATCTTTATATTAAAAAGGCATATGCAATGGCGATATTTAGTATGAAGTTTGGATAAATCATGAGACAAACCCGTCAGAAATCTTTAAAATACGCCGTTTCCTAGCAGTAGATTAACTCTAAAGCGATACACCCATGACCTACGCCAAAATCCTCGGCACCGGCAGCTACCTGCCGGCCAAAACACTCAGCAACCACGACCTCGCCAAAATCGTGGACACCTCGGACGAGTGGATTACCACCCGCACCGGCATCAAAACCCGCCATATCGCCGCCGACAACGAAAAATGCAGCGACTTGGCCGTGGCCGCCGCACGAAACGCGCTGGAAGCCGCAGGGGTGGATGCAGCCGAAATCGATCTGATTGTCGTGGCTACCTCCACGCCCGATATGCAGTTCCCCGCCACTGCTACCATCGTGCAGCAGAAGCTCGGTATCAGCGGCTGCCCCGCGTTCGATGTGCAGGCCGTGTGTGCCGGCTTTATGTATGCCATCACCACCGCCAACGCCTACATCAAAAGCGGTATGGCTAAAAAAGCTTTAGTCATCGGCGCCGACGTGTTCAGCCGCATCATGGACTGGACCGACCGCCGCACCTGCGTGCTGTTCGGCGACGGTGCCGGCGCCGTGGTGCTCGGCGCATCCGACGAGCCAGGCATCCTGCACAGCAAACTTTTGGCCGACGGCAACTACGGCTACTTGTTGCAAACCCCAGGCTGGATTGCCAACGGCGTCGTTTGCGGCACGCCGTTTTTGCAGATGGATGGCCCCGGCGTATTCAAATTCGCCGTGAAAGCGCTGGCCAAAGTGGCTGAAGACGTGATTGCCGAAGCCGGTCTCACCCCCGAGCAAATCGATTGGTTGGTACCGCATCAAGCCAACTACCGCATTCTGGAAAGCACTGCCAAACACCTCAAGCTCGGTATGGGAAAAGTGGTGCTTACCGTGCAGGATCACGGCAACACTTCCGCCGCCTCCATCCCCCTCGCCCTCGATTGGGGCGTACGCCACGGCAGCATCCAGCGCGGCCATACCCTGCTTTTAGAAGGCATCGGCGGCGGCTTCGCCTGGGGCGCGGTGCTGGTGAAATATTAAGCTTGCAGCTGCCTGTTAGGCACTAAGAAAGGCTACCTGAAAGTTTCAGGTAGCCTTTTGGTTTTCAAACAACGCTTCCACAGGCTGTCTGAGTATAAAGTGCGACGCTATAGGTGCGTCGGCAGACAAGGCCGTGCGGCTTTGTAGTAAAATCTGCCGCTTTGTTTTCAGGTAGCCTTTACCATGATGAAGATCATGCGTCGCCCGTTTCCCTGTTTACACTCAATATTGTGCTTACGCTGTATTTGTTTGCATTAAACCTGTTTTCCAATCATGGAATGGTGGAAATTCAAGCAGCGGTGTGGCCTGCATTGGTGCTGCTGGCGCTGGGTTGGCTGCTGGCATTAGTGCACCGCTGGCCATTCAAATTATTTGGGGCTGAACCTGCTGGCGGGTTCGGTGGCGGTGTTTGCCAAAAGCCAATACCGCATCTTGATTACTGAAGATATTTTGCTCAGCGCGCTCATCAGAGAAAATGATTTGACGGCAGAAATGATTTCGGTAAAGTCGGTGTGCTTTGTGCTGGTGTTCGGCTTGCTACCGGTGCTGCTGTTGTGGCGGCAGCGCATTCGGCAGGTGGGCTGGCGCCGGCATTTGGCCTGCTGCGGCCTGGCTTCGCTTGCGGCATTGCTGGCGGTGTTCGGTCTGTTTCAATATAAGGGCTACCACTTCCGCGGCAAAGGCAGCATCCGCGACAGCCGCTTTATGGGCGATGTGCTGCGCTTTTCCCCTTTGGATGTGTATTACAATGGCCAGCGGGCGCGCAAATCTGTTCGGGATATGAAGCGCAATTATGCCGGGGTGGAACGGATGCCGCAGAAATACCGTTATCTCGATCAAAAAGACGATTTGCTGATGGTGTTCGTGATTGGCGAAAGCACGCGTGCGACCGTTTTTCGCTCAACGGTTACCCGCGCAACACCAATCCGCAGCTTGCCGCCATTCCCAATCTTTACAGCTTTAAAAATGCCCAATCTTGCGACACGCTGACTGTAAATTCGCTCAACTGCCTTTCTTCGCCCATGTTGAAAAGCAGCCCCGACCGCACCCCGCGCCAATCCTCGTTTGGCGAGGTGTTCCGCTCATTGGGCTATCGCAGCGAAATCTATTCGCTGCAAACGCTATCCGGGTTTTACAGTTATATGGGCTACGACAGGCTGGTGAGCAAATACCAAATTGTGGCCGAGCAGCAATCCGGTGCCTGGGATGCGGCGTTGTTGCCTTATATGCGGCAATCGGTGGCGCAGTATCGCGGCGGCAAAATGCTGTTGGTGCTGCACACCTTGGGTTCGCATCAAACTTATGCCGACCGCATTCCGCCGCACCACCGCGTGTTCACTCCCTATTGCACCAACCCCGATGTATCGCATTGCAGCAAGGCCGAATTAGACAATGCCTACGATAATACGGTACTGGGCGTGGACGAACTGCTGGCGGAAACCATCAAATCGCTGTCCGATAAGCGGGCGTTGCTGATTTATGTGTCCGACCACGGCGAATCGTTGGATGAAAACGGCGATTATTTCCACGGCAAGCCAGTTAATATCGCGCCCAAAGAGCAGTTTTCCATTCCGTTTGTGGTGTGGTTTTCCGAAAGCTATCGGCAAAGCCCCGAGGGCAAAGTGCTGGCTGAACGGGTGGCGCAAGCTGTTAAGGATGGGCGCGCGGTATCGCACGACAATATCTTCCACGCTGTTTTAGGCTGCGCCGGCATCACCTCGCCAGATGGCGGTATCGATCCGCATCTGGATATTTGTGCTGCCGATACCGGCAACTAATCCCAACTTTTTGCCCACAGCGATTAAGGCTACCTGAAAACGGATTTTTAGGTAGCCTTTGTGTATTTTGAAGAAATCCATGCGTCCGCTATAATCAGTTATCCCAGAGCCCAACCGGAGGAAACCACCATGAAAGTCAGCACTTCCGCCATCCAAAACGGCGCATTCGCCGACCGCTTCGGCAAACGCGGCAGCCAATTCAGCCCCAACGGCATGCCCACTTATTCCATCCCGTTTGAAATCAGCGAGGCCCCGCCCGAAACCCAGTCTTTCGCCGTGGTGTTGGAAGACAAAGATGCCATTACCGCCAGCGGCTTCGTGTGGGTGCACTGGCTGATTGCCGACCTCACCCGCACTTCCGTGCCGGAAAACGACAGCCAAACGGCTCAAGATTATGTGCAGGGCGCCAACAGCTGGGCCAGCGTGCTGGGACAGCTCGATTTGGAAGAAGCCTCCGCTTACGGCGGCATGGCTCCGCCCAACTGCCGCCACCGCTACGAATTGTTCGTGTATGCGCTCGACACCAAGCTCAACCTACCGCAGGGTTTCCGCTACAACGACCTGCACTTCGCCATGCGCGGGCATATCCTAGCCGAAGCTTATGCAGTGGGCACTTATGATGTGTGAGATGAAGCGGTAAACAAAGGCTACCTGAAAACGCAACGCAGTTGCTGCGAAGCTAAAATTTTCAGGTAGCCTTTTGTATGTCTGTGTGTGCGAAGCGTGTTTCCACCGGTTCAGGTAGCCTATAAGCAATATGGCAGGCTACCTGAAAACTATATGCCGGATTCATTTGGTTTGGGCTGCAGCATTGCTTTGCCTGTCCTTTTGCCAAAGTAGTTTTGCATCGACTAAATTTTCATATTTTCAGGTAGCCCAAGCGATGCGGAGGCACAGGCTCTCGGGTATAATCCAGCCCGCTTTGCCGACTGAATTTTTCGAGGAGGAGACATGTTCCAATCTTTTAAAACCGCAGTGGCGGGGGCACAGATTTTGTTTGTGGCCTTCGGCGCCATGGTGCTGGTGCCGCTGCTCACAGGGTTGAACCCGGCGATGGCGCTGTTGGGCGCGGGCATCGGTACGCTGCTGTTTCAAGCGCTGACCGGCCGCAAGGTGCCGATTTTTCTGGGTTCGTCGTTTGCGTTTATCGCGCCGATTATCTATGCCATGCAGGAATGGGGCATGGGCGGCACGATGTTCGGGCTGTTCGCGGCGGGCTTTATGTATTTTGTGTTTGCCGCGCTGATTAAGTATTTCGGGCTGCCAATGGTTAGCCGATTGCTGCCGCCGGTGGTGATCGGGCCGGTGATTATGGTGATCGGGCTTTCGGTGGCGGTGGTGGCCGGCAATATGGCGATGGGCCGGGCCGGTGGTAATCAGGTGTTGGATTACACCCATTCGCTGCTGCTTTCCGGCTTCACCTTTGCGGTGACCGTGATGGTGGCGGTATTCGGCAGCAAGATGATGAAGCTGGTGCCGATTTTAATCGGGGTGGCGGCCGGCTATTTGATGGCCTTGGCCATGGGTATGGTGGATACCGCGCCGATTGCGGCCGCGCCGTGGTTTGCCGTGCCGCATTTCCATTCGCCGCAGGTAAATTGGCAGGCCGCGCTGTTTATGTTGCCGGTGGCGATTGCCCCGGCGATTGAGCATATCGGCGGCATCATGGCCATCGGCAAGGTAACCGGTAAAGATTATGCCGCCGAGCCGGGGCTGCACCGAACGCTGGCCGGCGACGGCCTGGGCGTGTGCGTGGCCGGTTTGATCGGCGGCCCGCCGGTAACCACTTACGGCGAGGTAACGGGCGCGGTGATGCTCACCAAAAACAGCAATCCGGCCATCATGACTTGGGCGGCCATCTTCGCCATCTGCATGGCGTTTTTCGGAAAATTCAATGCTTTCCTGGCTTCGATTCCGCTGCCGGTGATGGGCGGGGTGATGATTCTGCTGTTCGGCACGATTGCTTCGCTGGGGCTGAAAACGCTGATCGATGCGCAAGTAAACCTGATGCAGCCGAAAAACCTGGTGATTGTGAGCTCGGTACTCACCGTGGGCGTGGGCGGCATGGAAATGAAGCTGGGTAGTTTCAGCTTTGCCGGCGTGGGCTTGTGCGCGCTGCTGGCGATTCTGCTGAGCCTGCTGTTGCCCGATGTGCGGCACGACGATTAACCCGTTTGAGGCTACCTGAAAACGGAGTCTCCGAAGGAGGCGGAGTTTCTGCGAAGCTAAAACGCCGCTTCCGCAAGCGCAAGCTTTCAGGTAGCCTGCCAACCAATCCAAACAACAATGAATAATAAACCAAACAAATGGCTGTGGCTCTTGGTGTTGCTCGGCATCGCCGCCTATTTCCACTTTGCCGAACAGCCAAAATCCAAGCCGGAGCAGGGCGCGGCACAGCCGCAAACCGCCGTAGTCGAGCAGGCGCGCACACCACACCGAAACGCTACCCAACCCTCTGCCAAGACGGCAGCAGATGGCGCCGAACTGATTGCCCAAGCCTTTGCCGAGCAGCGCAGCGATGTGCAGGTGAGCGGCAGCGGCAAAGTGCACCGCACTCTGCCCGACGACACCCAAGGCTCGCGCCACCAGCGTTTCATCATGAAACTCTCCAACGGCCAAACCGTATTGGTGGCACACAATATCGACCTTGCGCCGCGCATTCCGCGTTTGCAGCGCGGCGACACGGTGGGCTTTTCCGGCGAATACGAATACAACGCCCAAGGCGGGGTGATCCACTGGACGCACCACGACCCGGCCGGCCGGCATGCGGATGGCTGGTTGGAGCATAATGGCCAGCGGTATCAGTAGCGGCATATCACAGGCTACCTGAAAACAGCGGGAGGCAGCTTTCAGGTAGCCCGATAAGCAAACCGTCAGACTAATTAGAAAGGAAAAATCATGCGGGATTTTCGTAAACTAAATTTCAATAGTCAGATAGGTGAAGAGATCAAACAAGTTTTCCGCTCTGCTGTGTTGGAAGACGAGGTGTTTGATGAAGACGGCATCAATGTGGAGCTGGCGGCGCCGTGGCGGCGGATAGCGGCAGCAGCATTGAACCTATTGATGATGCTGGTGATTACTGCCGGTGCCGGCTTTCTTGTCAGCTCGATTGGTGGCCTGTTGGGAAGCAATTTTGGCAACCCTGCGCTCATCGGCTACGGCACGATGCTTGCCTATGTGGTCGGGCAGGCCATGTTGATGGTCAATAGCGGGCAGAGCATGGGCAAACGCATTATGGGTATCCGGGTGATTAGCGAAGACGGCAGCGAGCCCAGCCTGGTGCAATACCTTCTGTTGCGCGAAGCCGCCATCTTGCTACCGCTGGCCATCTTGCTGAAATTCCTCCCGCTTATCGGCGGTATGCTCTCCTTGGTGGTGGCCGCGGCCTGCATCCTGATGATGTTTATGGAAGACGGCAACCGCCGCACCGGGCAGGATATGCTGGCCAAAACCTTGGTTATCCGCGATTAAGTACCAAAGGCTACCTGAAAATGTATGACGTAAACACCCACGACGTGCGCCGCTTTTTTGCCGACGTATGGCGGCAACGCCTTGCCCCGCTGCAACTGGACAGACTCCAGCAAAAAGCCCTGCGCATCATCGAAGCCCACCCCGAATACCACCATTATCTCGATAATATCGAACGCTATCTCGACCACAACTGGACGCCGGAGCAGGGCGAAACCAATCCTTTCCTGCATCTGTCGCTGCACCTTTCGATACAGGAGCAGAGTGATATCGACCAACCGCCCGGCATCCGCGCCATCCACCACGAGCTGCAAGGTCGCTATGCCGGAGACTGGGTGCGTGCCGAACACGATATGATGGATGCGCTGGCCGAAACCATTTGGAGCGCGCAACGCAACGGGCAGGGGCTGGATGTAAACCTCTACATGACCCGCCTGCGCCAACTGGTCGGCTTGGGGCAGGAAGACCAGGCCCGCCTTAATCCGCACGAAGTAGCAAAGATGGAAACGGGGCAGTAGTCAAACTGGAGTAGTAAAGCGAAAGGCTACCTGAAAGTGCCGAAAGGTTTTCAGGTAGCCTTTTTAAAATTGAAGCGCTTGATAGCCGCATGGCGGATGAAGATATTGCTGTTAAACTTTCAGGTAGCCTCTGTGTTGCGGCAAGAGGCTACCTGAAATTTTTAATGGATTGGTATTAAAGCAAAAAGATTGTAGCTAGCCCGAGGAAAATCAGGAAGCCGCCGGAGTCGGTAACGGCGGTAATCAGTACCGAGCTGCCCAGTGCCGGATCGCGGCCGAGTTTGTCCATGATTACCGGAATCAGCACGCCCACGGTGGCGGCGAGCAGCAGATTTAGCGTCATGGCGGCTACCATCACCAGGCCGATGCCGATGTTTTTATACAGCAGCCAGGCCACCACGCCCATCACGCCGCCCCAAATTACACCGTTGATCAGCGCCACCCCCACTTCTTTGCGCAACAGGTGCAGAGCCTGGCTACCTGAAAGCTGCCCCATGGCCATGGCACGCACAATCATGGTGATGGTTTGGTTGCCGGAGTTACCGCCGATGCCGGCCACAATCGGCATTAGCGCGGCCAGGGCGACAATTTGGGCAATGCTGCCTTCGAATGCGCCAATCACACGGCTGGCGAGGAAGGCAGTGCAGAGGTTGATGGCCAGCCACATCCAGCGGTTTTTCACGGAATCAAGCACGGGAGCGAACAGGTCTTCGTCTTCCTGCAAACCGGCCATGTTCAACATATCGGCTTCGGTTTCTTCGCGAATCACGTCCACCATTTCGTCCACGGTCAGGCGGCCGATGAGTTTGCCATCGGCATCGGTCACGGGCGCGGTTACCAAGTCGTAACGCTCAAATGCCTGCGCGGCTTCTTCGGTGTTGTCTTCGGGGCGGAAGCGCACAATGTCGCGCGCCATGATGTGCTCCACGATTTCGTCGGGGTCTGCCACAAGGAGCTTGCGGATGGGCAGCACGCCTTGCAAGACGTCGTTTTCGTCGACCACAAAGATTTTGTCGGTGTGGTCAGGCAGGCTCTCGAAGCGACGTAGGTAGCGCATCACCACTTCGCAGGTAACATCGGCACGGATGCTCACCAGCTCGAAGTCCATGATGGCGCCCACTTGGTCGTCGGCAAACGACATGGAGGCCTGTACTTTGGCGCGTTCGTCTTCATCCAATGATTGCAGGGCTTCGGCCACGACTTGGCGCGGCAGGTCGTCGGCCAGCTCGGCCAAGTCGTCCACGTCCATGTCTTCCACGGCGGCCAGGATTTCCTGCCGCTCCATGTTTTCAATCAGAGATTCGCGAACCGCATCAGATACTTCAAGCAGAATGGTGCCGTCGCTCTCCGGCTCCACCAATTTCCACACCAATAAGCGCGATTGCAGCGGCAGCGATTCAAGCACGGCGGCAATATCGGCTGGGTGTAGCTCGTGCAGAATTTCGATGAGTTCGGCCAGGCAGCTGTTGAGATAGGGATTATCCAGCACGCTGTCGGGCCGGATGGTGTTGGACACGGGCAGCAGGGCATCGGCCAATTCGTGAATACGGCCGGTATCGATCTGCGGTTGTTCGGAAGAGGGCAGTAGGGTAGGCATGCGCACTCCTTACCGTGCATCACGGTAATGGCGCACGGGAGAAATCAGGAAGAATAAATAAGGGAAAACAAAATCGGATGGGAACCGGAAGGATCCATAAGTTTGGCGCCCCAATCTGGCATCAATAGCAATCCGATATATTCTACACGGTTTTACTCCGAGGCGACAAACTGCTTTCAGGTAGCCTACAGCAGAGAAATCATGGCTATATCCA
>CAUUTP010000050.1:0-15548 GCA_963548155.1 uncultured Eikenella sp. | reverse complement strand
CGCGTTCATCCCCGTGTCGGAAGACGAAGGCATGATTGCGGCGGCGGAAAGCGGCGTGCTGACGCTGGACAAACTCGAAGCCATGACCGCCGTATGCTCGGTGGGGCTGGACATGATTGCCGTGCCGGGCAACACCTCAGCCGCCACCATTTCCGGCATCATCGCCGATGAAGCCGCCATCGGCATGATCAACAGTAAAACCACCGCTGTGCGCATTATTCCCGTAACCGGCAAGGGCGTGGGAGAAAGCGTGGAATTCGGCGGGTTGCTGGGCTACGCGCCGATAATGCCGGTGAAGGAAGGAAGCTGCGAAGTGTTTGTGAACCGCGGAGGGCGGATTCCCGCGCCGGTGCAGTCGTTGAAGAATTAAACCAACGGCTAGTTGAAACCTTTTATTTGGTTTTCAGGTAGCCTCAGATATGGATGAAATCATGAGCAGAATTAAACAAGTTTTTCAAAATGCCGATACACATAAAACCTTGGTTGCCTACATCACCGCCGGCGACCCAAACCTTGAAACCACGCTGGAGCTGATGCACAGCCTGGCCGCCAACGGTGCGGACATCATCGAGCTGGGCGTGCCGTTTTCCGACCCGATGTCGGACGGCCCCACCATCCAGCGTGCGGCCGAACGCGCCTTGGCCAACGGAGTTACTCTGAAAGACGTATTGGAAACCGTGCGCCGCTTCCGCCAAAGCAACCAAAGCACGCCTGTGGTGCTGATGGGCTACCTGAATCCGATTCACAAAATGGGCTATGAGCCATTTGCCCGTGCCGCCAAAGAGGCCGGCGTAGACGGCGTACTCACGGTGGATAGCCCGATTGAAACCGTGGCTCCGCTGCATAACGCGCTCAAAGCCGCAGGGCTCGACACCATTTTCCTGGTTGCCCCCACCACCGGCGAGGAGCGGATGGCTGAAATTGCCAAGCTGGCTTCCGGCTTCGTGTATTACGTATCGCTCAAAGGCGTTACCGGCTCGGCCAGCCTGAACACCGCGGAAGTGGCGGAAAAAGTGGCTGTGCTGCGCCGCCATGTGCCGCTGCCGATTTGCGTGGGCTTCGGCATCTCCGATGTCGAGAGCGCGCGGCAAGTCGCCGCTGTGGCCGATGGCGTGGTGATCGGCAGCCGCATTGTGAAAGAAATCGAAGCCAACCCCGGCCGCGAAGTCGAAGCTGCTGTCAAGTTGTTGAAAAGCCTGAAAGAAGCCATCTGAGGCTACCTGAAAATGACGCGGGACGAATTAATCGACTTAGGGCAGCGCATCTTGGTGGAAGAAGACGATGATGTGTTGGACGGTTTGATAGCAGAGTTTGACCGCAACGTGCCCCATCCCGAAGGCAGCAGCCTGTTTTTCTACCCCGAAGGGTGGAACGCCCGCAGCGGTGATCCAGCGGATTACGCGCCCACGGCGGAAGAAGTGGTGGATGCCTGTTTGGCCTACCGCCCGATTTGCCTGTAAAACTGCCGCCCGCAGCCGGGCAAAATCCTTGCGGTCTTTACAAAACTTGCCTAAACCGCCGCTATTGGCTACTATCCCGCCCGGCTGTTGCCCCGAGTGGCAAACCAAACCTAATTAGGAGCAAATGGAGTAAATCATGAGTTGGCTCGATAAAATCCTCCCCCCGAAAATCAAACGCGAAGACAGCGGCAAATCCGGCGTGCCGGAAGGCCTGTGGCGCAAATGCCCGGCCTGCTCTGAAGTGCTGTATGCCTCCGATTTGGAAGAAAACCACCAAGTTTGCCCCAAGTGCAACCACCATAATCCGCTCAGCGCCCGCGAGCGGCTGGATCTGCTGTTAGACGAAGCAGGCCGCGAAGAAATCGGCGCCGAGGTGAAGCCCACCGATATTCTGAAATTCAAAGACAGCAAAAAATACCCCGACCGCCTCAGTGCGGCGCGCAAAGCCACCGGCGAAAACGATGCATTGGTGGTGATGAAAGGCGAAATGGACGGGCTGCCCGTGGTGGTGGCTGCATTTGAATTCCGCTTTATCGGCGGCTCGATGGGCTCGGTGGTGGGCGAACGTTTCGTGCGCGGCGTGCGTGAGGCTGCGGAAAACGGCTGCTCCTTTATCTGCGTGGCCGCTTCCGGTGGGGCGCGGATGCAGGAAGGCCTGAGCTCGCTGATGCAGATGACCAAAACCAGTGCCGTGTTGCACTTGTTGAGCGATAAACAGCTGCCATTTATTTCCGTGCTCACCGACCCGACCATGGGCGGCGTTTCTGCCAGCTTTGCCTTTTTAGGCGACGTGGTGCTGGCCGAGCCGAACGCGCTGGTGGGCTTTGCCGGCCCGCGCGTGATCGAGCAGACCGTGCGCGAAAAGCTGCCCGAAGGATTCCAGCGTGCCGAATTCCTGCTGGAAAAAGGCGCCATCGACCAGATTGTGGACCGCCGTGAAATGAAAGCGCGCATCGCCAAACTTATTCGCCTGCTGCGCAACCAGCCGGTGGCGGCTTAGTTGGGAGAGATATGAAGGGAAACAGGCCGGAGCAATCCGGCCTGTTTTTTGTTTGCTGTTTCAGAATGGCGAGGGGCTACCTGAAAGGGATAAATTGTTTCAGGTAGCCTCTCGCTAGGCTGCCTGCTTTCGCTATAATTCTGAACAGCCTGGCTATGAAAGAACCGCATGAATCACCTGAAATATTTGTTTGGTGTAATTGCCATCCTAATCCTGTCTGTTGTTTCTACGCTGTATCTGTTCCCAGAATGGCTGAAACAGCGCGAAATCCGTGCTGCCGAAGCCGACTTGGCCTTGCTGGCCGCCCCGCCTGCGCCGCCGCCGTCTGTGAAAAATGGTATAGACGCGCTGTGGCTGTTGGAATACCGGACTATCGATGATGCCGAGCGCGCCGATTTGATGCGCCGCTTCGGCCATATCATCCAAGGCGATAGCGATGCTTTTAAGCAGCATCAAGAATTAGCGGCCAAACGCCTGCCGCTGTCTGATGGCGACGCATTGAAACTTACCGGCACGGCCGCGCAATATTTGGTCGGAATCCGCGCACATCTGCCGCAATACCGTGCCGAGGCGGGAAAACAGGCTGAACTGTTTGCCAATGTGGGTAAACTGGCCGATTACGACACCTTCGCCCCGCATGATTGGCCAAATGATGAAGCAGATTTGGGCGAAATACGCCTGCCTCGTTTTGAATTGATCTTCCGCAGCCATGCCGTAGCCGCGCTGGATTGGGCGCAGGGCAGCGAACATGAAGCCTGGCGGCGTGTCTGCCGTAATATCAAAACCGGCCGCAGCCTGCTGCACAGCCGCCCCGGCCTAATTTACCCCATGATTGGTAACGCCGTTATCCTCCGCAATACCGACTTGGCAGTACAAATGCTGTATGAAAAACCTGAATGGGCCAACCGCCTGCCTGCTGAATGCGGCGGCATGTTTGATGTGCTGACCGAACAAGAACAAAGCATCTGCCTGGCAATACAAGACGAATTCCGTTTATTTGCCAACTTACAGCACAAATTGGAAAACGAAGTGCAGCAGATGACACTCAGGCCAATCGTATGGCCCCAGAGTATTGGATACGGCACACAGCCTCGCCATGGCGGCGCCGTATTATGTTGCCTGCTGCAAGCCGGAAGCCGCTGCGATTTTGCAGGCCGACCAGAAAGCGCCATGGCAGCCGTTGTCGGAAAAAACACTGATCGAAAAATGGGCGTGTGTGAGGAATAGCGTTGGTTGTTTGACTTCTGATATCGCGATACCTTCGTTTGGCGAATACGTCTACCGCCTGCAAGATACCGCCATGCATCAGCGCGCTTTCCAAGCAGCCTTGGCCTTATACCTCCTGCCGGTTGACAATCGCCGTGCTGCTTTGGAGAGTATATTGACCGAACATTCTTCCCCATCGCGCAAATTGAGATGGAATGAACAGGAACGGATGATTTATTTTGATGCATACAGCCCAAACAAGGCTCCGGATCCGATTCCGTTGAACTTGGATGCGGGAAGATAGGCTTTGGCTGGTCTGAAAAAAGATAAGCTGCCGGCAGACTAATTTGCCTGTGCTAAGGAAAGTGGCAATAGCTGTGGCACCCTCGATAAATCAAGGCTACCTGAAACAGAAAAACCGTTTCAGGTAGCCTTTTGCTTGGGCTGCCGGTTTATTCCACCGGTTTGAGGGTGGCCAGGACGGTGTCCCAAATGGCGAGGATTTCCTGCTGGCTGCGTTTGGTACCGTCAAAGGTTTCGGTGCCGAAGGGCATCATCACGAGGAGGTGGTCGCTTTCGCGCTCCCACCTAAGCAGGTAGTGGTTGCCGTCCCAGCGGCTGATTTTTTCGTAGCCGGGCATGCCGTTGATGGTGCGCGGGCCTTGTCGGATGGCGCGGGCAGTGAGCGATTGCATCAGGCCTTTCAAGCCTTCGGTGTCGGGATGGTTGCGGCCGTTGGCGATGGAAGCGCCGCGCGGGTTGCGGCCGTGGGAGATGATGATGTAGGTGTCGTCTTGGCCGGCGAAATAAACACGGGAGCTGCCTTTAAAGGGGGTGTCTCCGTTGTCGGCGAAGAAGCCGTCGGGGATGCACACGCCTTGGTGTTTGGGCACTTCGTATGGTTGGCGTTCGCGCAGGCGGGAGGTGAGGTCGCGGCGCATTTCATGCGTTGCTTTGTTGAGCAGTGAGCGTTCCTGTTCACGCCAGTTGTTCGGCTCTGTGCCGCCCGGGGTGGGGATTTTTAATTCGCCGTCGGTGTGGAAACCGCCGTTTGGGCCGAGCTTGACGATGAGCTCGGCATCGTAGCGGATGCCGAGACTGGCACTCAGGCGGCTGCCGTCGAACATGGGGGTTTTGCGGGTGAATTGCAGGAAGGCGCGGCCGGGGATGAGCTCGCGCTCGCCGATATAGCCTTCACCATGGCCGGTACTCCGCTCAAAATAGCGGTTAAATCCGCCTTGCCGCCTTTTGGTGAGGATGACGTTGAGGAAACGCCAATCGTCGACGTAGTGATTGATTTGCCAGTCGTTGTAGCGGTAGCTTTCGGTTTGGCCTTGGTTTCTTGAGCCGTAGCGGCGCTCGGCAGGCAGGCGCATTTGCACGCGGCCGGCGCAGTAGGGCTGGGCAGTCCAATAGGCGGTGTTGATCATGGAGGTGTCGGTGGGCTGGTCGGCGGTGGGCGGGGGCAGGGGGTTACCGGCACAGGCAGCGAGCAGTAGGGCGGCGATGGGGAGGAGGATAGGTGCACGCATGTGGTGTTCCTTTATGTGGGATTAGAGTTTGGGGCTACCTGAAAGTTTCAGGTAGCCTGTCGTTGTGTGTATTCGGTAGTGCCATCTTAAACACAGCAAAAGGCTACCTGAAAATTTCAGGTAGCCTTTATGGGCCATAGATTTATTCGGCTGCCGGGGCGGCAGGGGTTTCTGTGGCGGGCGCAGCCGTTTCCGCTGCGGCTTCGGCAGGCTGTTCGGCAACGGCGGCTTCAACCTCGGCCGCTTGTTGTTCGGCCTGCTTGGCGGCTTGGCGGGCAAGCATTTCCTGCACGGCGGGGTGTTGCTGGGCGATGGCCTGCTCTTCGGGGCTGACTTCGCCTTTGAAGCGGTTGTTCAAATCGAAGCGCTTGCCGCCGCGTGCCAGCGATTTGAGGTAGCGCGGGCGGCGGCAGTGGTTAGAAAGCACGCGGGCGATTAGGGCAGGATCGTATTGGGGCAGGGCGGCAACGAGGTCTTTGTCGATGCCCAAGGCCAGGGGTTTGAAGCGTTTGAATACGTCGTATTTGCCGTAGATGTGGTCGGCAATCAGATCGGTTTGCTTTTTCTTGCTCATGGTCTGCACGGCAGATTTGAGGGCGGCTCCCAAGGCGGTTTCTTGTGTCATGGCAGGTTCTCGGTTAGTGGGATAGTGGGTGGATTGTGGCACAGCTTGGCAGTTTTGGCGAACAATCCTTGCGTTTTTGTCGGTTTGTGCGGCTTTGTCTGGCAATAATTGCTATTTTGGCCTGGAGGCAGGGTTGCTTTCAGGTAGCCTGGAATGGCCTGGCTTTGTGGCGGCAGCTATTTCTTTCATATCGGGCAGCAAACTGCAGGGGCACAGTCAGCACAAGGCAAGAAAGCAGGGTTTGCGCTATTCGGCTTCAGGCAGCTCCATGGCCAGCACGGTTTGGCGCTGGGTTTCACGGAAATCGGCGAGTTTTTGCGCGATGGCGGCATCATGGTTGGCGAGCAGGGCAGCGGCAAAGAGGGCGGCGTTGGCGGCGCCGGCCTCGCCGATGGCAAAGGTGGCCACGGGGATACCTTTGGGCATCTGCACAATAGAGAGCAGGGAGTCTTCGCCGCGCAAATATTTGCTGGGCACAGGCACGCCGAGCACTGGCAGGGTGGTTTTGGCAGCCACCATGCCGGGTAGATGGGCAGCACCGCCGGCACCGGCAATGATGGCCTGCAGGCCGCGCTCGCGGGCGGTTTCGGCGTATTCAAACATCAAGTCGGGCGTGCGGTGGGCGGAAACCACGCGGGTTTCGCAGGCGATGCCGAATTGTTTGAGCACGGCGGCGGCGTGCTGCATCACGGTCCAATCGCTGTTGCTGCCCATGATGATGCCGATTTGGGTCATTTAGTGTTCCTTGTGGTTTGGAGTAAGAGGTTACCTGAAAAATATTGGCCATGGCGCGGCGGCTAAATCAAGCCGTAGGCGCTGAGCTTTTTGCGCAGGGTGTTGCGGTTTAGGCCGAGCACTTGGGCGGCTTTGGATTGGTTGCCTTCGCAATGCGCCATCACGCAGCGCAAAAGAGGCAGTTCTACTTGCTGCAACACCATTTGATACACGTCGTGCGCCGGTTGGCCGTCGAGATCGGTAAAGTATTGCTGCAGGCTGTTTTCGATGCAAGTAGTGATATGGCTGTTCTGACGGAGCATTTTGCTCTCCTTTTATTATTGTGGTGTAAAAATGGGGTGGCAAACCGGCACATGATGTGGCAGCAGGTGCTTCAGGCTTTCCCTTAGTACGGTTTGCAGTGTTTCAGGCCTGCCGCCAGGGGCAGGGCCAGTATTCGTGTTGCTCGGACTGCGCGGCCAAAAAAGCGGCCAGCTCGTTGTATTGCGCTTCGGCACTCTCCAGCGCGTTGAGGCGACGGCGTTCGGCTTCGCCCTCCGGCAGGTCGGCTAGGTACCAGCCAATGTGTTTGCGGGCAATACGCATACCGACCACTTCGCCGTAGAAGCCGTGCATGGCGCGGATATGGCCGAGCAAGGCTTCGGAGGCTACCTGAAAAGGTATCGGCGGCGGCAGGCTGCCGTGCGCGAGGTAGTGCGCCACATCGTGAAACAGCCAAGGCCGGCCTTGGGCGGCGCGGCCGATCATCACGCCGTCGGCGCCGGTTTTGGCCAATACGCGCGCGGCTTTCTGCGGGCTGTCGATATCGCCGTTTACCCACACGGGAATGCTTAGGCGGCGTTTGGCTTCGGCAATCAGGCCGTATTCGGCTTGGCCGCGATACATCTGGGTGCGGGTGCGGCCGTGGATGGCGATGGCGGCAATGCCGGCGTCTTCGGCCATGCGGGCAATGGTGAGGATGTTTTTGTGTTCGTCGTGCCAGCCCAGCCGTGTTTTGAGCGTAACCGGCACATCCAGCGCGCGCACCACGGCATTTAAAATTTCGGCCACCAAGGGCTCATTTTGCAGCAGGGCGCTGCCGGCCTGCACTTGGCACACTTTCTTGGCCGGGCAGCCCATATTGATGTCGATAAGCTGCGCACCCTGCGCCACGTTGTAGCGGGCGGCTTCAGCCATTTGAGCCGGGTTGCTGCCGGCAATCTGCACGGCAATCACCCCGCTTTCGCCGCTGCGGTCGATGCGGTTGAGGGTTTTGCGCGTGTTTTGCAGATCGGGGTTGCTGCTGATCATTTCGCCCACTGTCCAGCCAGCGCCGAATTGCCGTGCCAGCATACGGAACGGTTTATCGGTGATGCCGGCCATCGGTGCGAGCGCCACGGCGGGGGAAACAGTATAGGGGCCGATTTGCATAAAGCTGAACTGCTGTAAATTGGGAATTGTACATTTTTTAGACAAAGCCTCCAAGTGTGGCGGCGGTTGTCGGAACGGGCATGCTTATTTACAATGCGTGCCGTTATTGTTTTTCAGGTAGCCTGCGATTGCGAAGAAGGCTACCTGAAAGTTTCATTTGAATAGCGTGTTACAGAATTAAATAAAGAGATTACGCAATGGGAACAAAAATGAATAAAACCTGTTTGGGCGGACTGTTGCTGGCACTTATGCTGAGTGCCTGTGCGCAGCCGCAGGCACAGGTGCAAACGCCGCCGGCCGGGCAGCCGGCTTGGGCGGAGCAGGTGAGCAAGGCGGCTAATCTGTATCGGGTGGACGACAAACTCTACCGCAGCGAGCAGCCGGTGGCAGAAGATGTGGCGCTGTTGCAATCTTTGAATGTGAAAAGCGTCGTGAATCTGCGCTACTTCAATCGTAGCGGCGACCGCAAAGTATTGGCCGACCGGGGTATCTCGCTGTTCAACCGCCCGTTGCTCACTTGGCGGATTACGCCGCAGCAGGTGGCCGAAACGCTATATTTGATTGAACAGCAGCAGGCTGAAGGGCCGGTGTTGATCCATTGCTACCACGGCGCCGACCGCACCGGCCTGATTGCCGGCATGTACCGCATCATCTACCAGGGCTGGACGGTGGAGCAAGCCAAAAACGAAATGCGCCACGGCCCCTACGGCTTCCACAGCATCTGGCGCAATATCGAGGATTTGTTTACCGAAGAGAACGTGCGCCAAGTGCGGACACATTTGCAGCAGTTGCGTTCGCAGCCTAAATAGCCGAAAAATAAGTTTCCAGGTAGCCTAATATGCGCGCAGCCTATTGCCTTAATGGACGTTTTTAAGTACAATCCGCCGCTTGTCTGTAGTATAGGCAAATTCCCTATACCCGCTTTTTAAAGGAAAAACCATGAAACCTGAAATTCATCCTGACTACCACGAAGTCAATGTTACCTGCTCTTGCGGTAACAAATTCACCACTAAATCTGCCATGAGCAAAACCGAATTCAACATCGAAGTTTGCTCTGAGTGCCACCCGTTCTACACTGGTAAACAGAAGATCGTGGATAGCGCCGGCCGTGTGGACAAATTCAATCAGAAATACGGCAATATGTTCAAACGCTAATTTGCTGCCGTGTTTCCCCGAGGCTGCCGAGAGGCGGCCTTTTGTTTTGCCCGGAATAGGGAGGGATGACAGGAAGCAGATGCCAAGCAGGCTGGATACAATAGAAATGAAAAGTTTTGACTGAAGCAGTTGGAAAATGGCATAGACAGGCCATATTTAGCAGAGTATTGCAGGTTGGCACATAAGATGCTACCTGAAAAACAGCATTAAATTTCTTTGCCACGCCACACCATGAGCCGCGCCGTTTCCATCACCACCTACAATATCCACAAAGGCATGTCGCCGCTAAATCGGCGGCTACAACTGCCGCAAATGGTCGATGCCCTGCAGCATCTCGACACTGACATCCTGTTTTTACAGGAAGTGCAGGGCGTACACCACAAACGGCAGCAGAACGTGCCCGAATTTCCTGCCGAGCCACACGGCGAAGTGATCGGCCGGCAGCTCGCTTTTGCCTGCAGCTACGGCCAAAACGCCACCTATGCCGGCCGCCACCACGGTAACGCCATTCTCAGCCGCCTGCCGCTGCAGATGCACACCAATCTAAACGTATCGGTCAACCGGCTCGAACAACGCGGCGTGCTGCATTGCGAAATTCAGCCGCCCGGCTGGGATAGGTCGCTTATCTGCCTCTGCGTGCACCTCAACCTGCGCGAAACCGACCGCAAACGGCAATATCGCACCATTGCGGATTACATCGAACACCAAATCCCTCCCGATGCCCCGCTGATTCTTGCCGGCGACTTCAACGACTGGCGGCAACGCTCATGCAGTCGTTTTGGCCAGCTGCTCGGCTTAGACGAAGCCTTCGCCGATTTTTCCTCCGGGCGGCCGAAAACCTTCCCCGCAAGGCTGCCCATACTCAGCCTAGACCGTATCTACACTCGCCACCTAACCGTATTAAGCGCAGTAAGCCACCAAGGCCTGCCGTGGCAACAACTCTCCGACCACCTACCACTCTCAGCTGTGGTTGAACCGAAATGGTAGGGATTAATAACAAAAGGATACCTGAAACTATTTCAGGTAGCCTTTGTACATTCCGTACCAATTAAGCCGCAGGTGTTTTGCCTTGTTGGCCTTTGATGATGCTCATCCCGGCGGAGACGAGGCCGCCGATGTCGGCCACGTTGGCGGGCATAATCAGGGTGTTGCCTTCTTTGGCCAGTTTGGCGAAGGCGTCCACGTATTGTTCGGCCACTTTCAGATTAACGGCTTCGTTGCCGCCGGGCTGGTTGATGGCGTCGGCCACCAGACGGATGGCGTCGGCGCTGGCTTGCGCCACCAGTTTCAGGGCTTCGGCTTCACCTTGGGCGCGGTTGATGCGGGCCACTTTTTCGCCTTGCGAGGCGTTGACGGCGGCTTGGGCTTCACCTTCGGATTTTTTGATTTCGGCTTCGCGCTCGCCTGAAGCAAGGTTGATTTGCTCGATTTTCAGGCCTTCGGATTGGGCGATGCGGGCGCGTTTTTCTCGTTCGGCGGTGATTTGCGCCTGCATGGCGCGCAGGATTTCCTGCGGCGGAACGAGGTCTTTGATTTCGTAGCGCAATACTTTCACGCCCCAGGATACGGCGGCTTCATCGAGCGAGGCGACCACGGTGCGGTTGATGTCGTCGCGCTCTTCGAAGGTTTTGTCCAACTCCATGCGGCCGATAACGGAACGCAGGGTGGTTTGGGCGAGCTGGGTGATGGCGGTGATGTAGTTGCTGGAGCCGTAGGAGGCCAGTTTGGCGTCGGTTACTTGAAAGTAGATGATGCCGTCTACGGTGAGCTGGGTGTTGTCGCGGGTGATACACACCTGGCTGGGCACATCCAGCGGAATTTCTTTGAGCAGGTGCTTGTAGGCCACACGGTCGAGGAAGGGGATGAGGAAGTTGAGGCCGGGGTTGAGCACGGCATGGAAGCGGCCGAGCCGCTCCACCACATAGGCTTCCTGCTGCGGCACGACGGTGAAGGCTTTAAAGCCGAATACAACGATAACGGCAAACAGGATTGCCAGGGTAACGATATCCATCAGTTTTCATCCAGAGGTTGCAAAATCAAGATGTTGCCGGATTTTCCGGCGATGCGTGCGGCTTGGCCGGCATGGGCGGGGAAGGGGGCTTCGGCCTGCCAATAAGTGCCGCGATACTGCACGAGCCACAGGCTGCCGGATTGGGGCTGGTGCAGCAGCACGGTGTTGCCGATGTCTAAATCGCCTTCGGCATCGGCAGCGTGGGCGCGGCGGTTGCGCCGGATGCGGTACACAGCGGCGATGCCGGCCGCGGAAAGCAGCACGGCCACCAGCAGCGATACGCCGCTGCCCGCGCCGAGCCAGGCAGCCACGCCTGCGCCGAGCAGGGCGATGCTGACCACCAGCAGGTAGAACGTGCCGCTGAACATTTCGAGAACGAACAGGGCGGCTGCGGCGATAAACCAATACCAATAGTGCATGGGCGGCTCCTTTTTTGTGTGGGCGGGGCTTGAGCTTTGCTGAATCTCTACTTGGGCTATACCAAGACATTTTTTAAGGTAGTTTCAGGTAGCCTTTAGCCTGCCGGATGAGGCTACCTGAAAACGGTCTGCCCAAAGTTTTATTGCATCTGGCCGGGTTTTAACTTTGTTGAAGCAGAGGCGTTGGCTTTGCAGAAACGCTGATTCACTCGTTTCAGGTAGCCTTTGGATGGTAGATGAGGCTACCTGAAAGGTTTCGCTGCACCAAAGTTAAGATTGCGCAGGCCAATCCAGCCTATGCTTGTGCTTCCTGCAAACGCGGCAGGGCGGCAGTGAGGTCGATGCCGGCGGCGGCAGCGGTTTGCACCAGCTGGCGCGGGTCTGCACCTTGGGCGGCCTGCCCCATGGCCCACAAGAAACTGCTGCGGGTGCCGCTGCGGCAGTAGGCAAGGGCGGGCGCGGGGTGCTCGGCCAGGTGTTTGGCAAACTGTGCGGCGGCGGCGGCATCGATTTGCGGCATGAGCATGGGCTGGTGAATAACGTGCCGGATGCCGGCTTCGGCTGCCCAATGGCGGATTTGCTCGAAGCTGGTCTGGCCGGGCTCTTCGCCGTCGGGGCGGTTGCAGATGATGGTTTGCACGCCGGCAGCGGCGGCGGCGAGGATGTCTTGGCGGCTGATTTGCGGCGAAACCAACAGGTCGGGAGCAAGGGCGGGGAAGGGGGCTTGGTTTGACATGGTTTTCCTTGGTTATGAATGGGTGGTTTTGGCTCGGACGAGCTCGATGGATTCTTTGGCAGTGAGGTGGTCGATTTCTAGAACCATCATTTTCACATAATCAAAATGTTTGCCAATATAGGGCAGGAGGCCGTTTTGGCCGGGGGAGTATTTGTGCCCCACGGCTTCGAGCGCGGCCTGTTTTTCGGCGGGGTCGGTGACGGTGCGTACTGTGCCGAACACGATGGCGCTGCGGAAATAGGTGGTGAATTCCTGCGGCACGATGTCGTTGAGATCCACCACGCAGAAGGAAACGTGGTTGTCGCGCGCGAGCAGCTCGTGTTTATGGCCTGCGGGCGCGCCGTGCAGGATGATTTTGCCTTCGTGGTAAACGTAGCTGATCGGCACGGCGTAGGGATAGCCGTTGTCGCCGTGCAGCGCGAGCACGCCGGATTTGCCGCGCTGCAAAATGGCGATGGCTTCTTCGTTGGATAGCTGTTGGTTTGCGTGTTTCATTTCTCTGAAAGACATGATTTTCTCCTCAGTTAGGTTTAGGCCGGCCGGTTTCAGGTAGCCTATTGCCAATAGGGGAATGATACCAAAATCCGCGCCCGAATGCTGGCCCAAAACGGCTTGGAGGCTACCTGAAAATAGAGCGGCGGCAGGGCGCGGCGTTTGGTTTGCAGGCGGCGTGGGCGGCTATATAATGGCAGCTATTTTCCCTGTCTGCTTACCAAGGAGTTTGCCATGCACAAACCGCCGTTTGCCCGCACCGTTTTGCTGGCCTTATTGTCTGTATCCGCCCTGCCTGCGCTGGCAGACAATGCCCAGCGCGTTCATCAGGCCTGTTCGCGTTATTTAGATGAACAGCCGGATTATTATGAATCCCGAAATGCCCGCCTCAGCTTACGCGCCATGCCGCAGGCGGCGGTGAAGAGTGCTGCCCCCGCAGATTTGTCGGCCAATGCCGCACCAATGGCTGAGGCTGCTGTTGGCTCCGTGGCTACTCGCCAAATGGCTTTGCCGCGCCAGAATACCGAGCGCTACGGCCATTATGAGCCCAACCCCGTGCACGCCGTGGCCGAGCAGCCCGTTTCCACCTTCAGCATCGACGTGGACACCGGCAGCTACGCCAACATCCGCCACTTCCTCACTCAAACCGGCCGCCTGCCGCCCGCCGATGCCGTGCGTATTGAAGAAATCATCAACTATTTCGACTACGGCTACGCCAAGCCTACCGACGGCAAACCTTTCGCCGTACACACAGAAACCGTGGATTCCCCCTTCCGCAACGGCGCCAAGCTGATCCGCATCGGCATTCAGGCCAAAGAAGTGGGCCAAGCCGCGCTGCTGCCGGCCAATCTTGTGTTCCTGGTGGACGTGTCCGGCTCCATGTATAGCCGCGACAAACTGCCGATGGTGAAATACACCCTCTGCACCCTTGCGCACCAAACCCGCGCCCAAGACCGCATCACCCTCGTTACCTATGCCGACGGCAACAAAGTCGTGTTGCCGCCCACCCCCGGCAACCAGCGGCAGAAAATCCTCGCCGCGCTCGACAGCCTGAAGGCAGGCGGCTCCACCGCCGGCGAAAATGCCATCCAACAGGCCTACCAGGCCGCCCAGCGCGCCTATATCCGCAATGGCATCAACCGCATCCTGCTCGCCACCGACGGCGATTTCAACGTGGGCATCACCGATTTCAACACCCTGCGCAGCATGGTGGCCGAAAAACGCAAAAGCGGCATTTCGCTCACTACGCTCGGCTTCGGCAGCGGCAACTACAACGAACGGCTGATGGAGCAGCTGGCCGATGCCGGCGACGGCAACTACAGCTACATCGACAGCCCCGAAGAAGCGCAGAAAGTACTGCACCGCCAGCTCTCATCCACGCTCGCCACCGTGGCGCAAGACGTGAAAATCCAAGTGGAATTCAATCCTGCCACCGTGAAGGAATACCGCCTGATCGGCTATGAAAACCGCATGCTTGCCCGCGAAGACTTCAACAACGACCAAGTGGACGCAGGCGACATCGGCGCCGGCCACAACGTTACCGCGCTGTATGAAATCATCCCCGCCGGGCAAACCGGCTGGCTGCCCGAAAGCCGCTACCAGGCCGTCCCCGCCGCCAACGATAAAGCCGGCAGCGAATACGCCTTCATCAACTTGCGCTACAAACTGCCCGGCCAAAGCAACAGCATCCTCATCAACCGCCCGGTGGCCGTGGGCAGCAAACCGCTGGCCCAAGGCAGCAACGCCACCCGCCAGGCCGTGGCCGCAGCCGCCTTCGGCGAACTCCTTCGCGGCGGCAAATACAGCGGCAACTTCGGCTGGCCGCAAACCCTCGAGCTGGCCCGCCGCGCCCAATCTCCCGACCACCACGGTCTGCGCCGCCAGTTTGTGCAGCTGATTGAAAAAGCACAACAGCTGAGCAGCAAGCCGCAGCAATAGCGCGGGAGAATTTTCAGGTAGCTTTTGCTGGATAAAAGGCTACCTGAAAAGATATTCACGAAAAAAATACTATGAAGTTTGCCCGATATTTTGCTCTATCAGTTGTGCTGCTGGGTGGCACGGCAGCCATTGCTGATTCTGGTAATAGTCAAACCCAATATCCAGTAGTGTATCGTGGTCGGCTTATCCAAGGAGATTGCTCGTCTGTAGTCTGCGCCAATATCTATGAGGATTTCAACTACCCTATATTCCGGGAGTACCGCCTGTATAGCAGGCTGTCTGCCGACAATGATGATTTCCTTCCAGCAAACCACCGTCCAATTATTATGCAATTTAAAGATAATTTGGAGCCGCAAGGATTAAGGTTTGAGGGTTATATCAATATTTTTATATTCAACCCAATATAGCCCCTTATTTTTCGTATAGAGGGCTACCTGAAAAAATCCCACTCTATGTTTTCAGGTAGCCTCCACCACTCCAAACAAAGGAACCCCCCATGCCCATTTCCCCCAGCATTTTCAAAGCCTACGATATCCGAGGTATCGTCGGCCAAACCCTCACCGAAGAGACTGCCGAACAAATCGGCCGCGCCATCGCCACGCGTGCTGCCCGGCAAGGCCTGCGGCAGATTGCCGTGGGGCGCGACGGCCGGCTCAGCGGCCCGGCATTGCAGGCTGCGCTGATGCGCGGGCTTACCGCAGGCGGGCTGGAAGTGGCCGATGTGGGCATGGTGGCCACGCCCATGCTGTATTTCGCCGCCGTGCAGCATTGCTCCGGCAGCGGCGTGATGATTACCGGCAGCCACAACCCGCCCGATTACAACGGCTTC
>CAUUTP010000049.1:0-15559 GCA_963548155.1 uncultured Eikenella sp. | reverse complement strand
AGAAAGACCCCTTATGACCTGGGAAACCGTAATCGGACTGGAAATCCACGTCCAACTCAACACAAAATCCAAAATCTTCAGTGGCGCATCGACCGCATTCGGTGCGGAACCCAACGCGCACGCCAGCGTGGTGGAATGCGCACTGCCGGGCGTGCTGCCGGTAATGAACCGCGAAGTCGTTGAAAAAGCCATCAAATTAGGCTTGGCTTTGGATGCGAAAATCAATCAGAAAAACGTGTTCGACCGCAAAAACTACTTCTATCCAGACTTACCAAAAGGCTATCAAATCAGTCAGTTGGATTTACCGATTGTCGAACACGGCAAGCTGGAAATCGTGGTCGGCGACGATGTAAAAACCATCAATGTAACCCGCGCGCACATGGAAGAAGACGCAGGCAAATCCGTGCATGAAGGCTTGAACGGCGCAACCGGTATCGACTTGAACCGTGCCGGCACGCCGCTGTTGGAAGTGGTCTCCGAACCCGAAATGCGCTCCGCCGCCGAAGCCGTTGCCTACGCCAAAGCTTTACACAGCTTGGTAACCTGGCTGAACATCTGCGACGGCAATATGGCGGAAGGCTCGTTCCGCGTCGATGCCAACGTATCCGTGCGTCCGAAAGGCCAAGCGGAATTCGGCACGCGCCGCGAGATTAAAAACCTCAATTCCTTCCGCTTCTTGGAGCAGGCGATTAATTACGAAGTGGAAGCGCAAATCGAGATTTTGGAAGACGGCGGCAAAGTACAGCAGGCAACCATGTTGTTTGACCCGGAAAAAGGAGAAACCCGCGTGATGCGTTTGAAAGAAGATGCACACGACTACCGTTACTTCCCCGACCCTGATTTGCTGCCCGTCATTATTTCAGACGGCCAGTTGCAAAAAGCCAAAGAAGAAATGCCCGAACTGCCGAAAGAAATGGCGGTACGTTTCGTGGCGGATTACGGCGTATCCGACTACGACGCGCGCCTGCTCACCGCCAGCCGCGTGCAGGCTGCCTATTTTGAAGAAGCCGCCAAAGCCAGCGGACAAGGCAAGCTGACTGCCAACTGGATGAACGGCGAACTCGCCGCCACGCTGAACAAAGAAGGCATGGAACTTGCCGACAGCCCGATTACCGCCCCGCGCCTCGCCGCGTTGGTGGGCAAAATCGCCGACGGCACTCTAAGCAGCAAATTGGCGAAAAAAGCCTTTGAAGCCATGTGGGCGGAACCCGAAGCCACCATCGCCGAAATCATCGAAAAACACGGTTTGCAACAAATGACCGATACCGGCGCGATTGAAGCCATGGTGGACGAAGTGCTGGCCAACAACGCCAAAGCCGTGGAACAATTTAAATCCGGCAACGAAAAAGCCCTGAATGCGATTGTGGGACAAGTGATGAAAGCCAGCAAAGGCAAAGCGAATCCCGCGCAGGTGCAGGAGTTGATTAAAGCGAAGTTGGGGTAAATAAAGTGCAGGCTGCCTGAAAACAGATTTTCGGATTTCAGGCAGCCTGTCGATTAAAAAAAGGCTGCCCTAGATAGCTAAGAAAAGTGTAAACAACGTAACGATTTCCTACAGGAAACCGCGCGGGTAAATATTTGCTCTACAGCCAGTCAAATCCTTGTTCGGAAAGCCTCCTTTTCGATAGCAATATTGCTCCGCTATATTAAAGGCCGTACAATAAAAATTTTTGAGAAAGGATACTTATCTATGATAAGCAAGAAAAAATTCAATGCTTTTATCGGAAGCATAGGCGCGGCAATCGGGATTTTTGTATTCATCGCCTATATCCCCCAAATTATCGCTAATTTGGAAGGGGAAAAGGCGCAACCGTGGCAACCTCTGTTTGCGGCAGTATCCTGTTTGATTTGGGTTTTATATGGTTGGAGTAAAGAACCCAAAAAAGACTGGATTTTGATTGTGCCCAATGCGGTTGGCGTGATATTGGGTTCTTTGACTTTTCTGACCGCACTTTAAAAACAACCGACGCGGTAGCGTAATCGTCATCATAAAGGCTACCTGAAAACGATAAAAGGTGTTTCAGGTAGCCTGAAACCATTTTAAAAACCGAAAAAGGAAAATGCTATGAAAACCGTCGCCGTTATTCTCTTGGAGCAGTTTGCCGACAGGGAATCCACTTTGCTGACTCCGGTTTTACAACAATTTACCGGCGAAACGGTATTGCAGCCGCGCAAGATATTTAATGAAGACGGGGAATAGGCAGACACCCCCGACCGAACGCCGGGCGGTTTTTTAGGCCGTCTGAAAGCCCCCCGATTTGTCCTTTTGCCCGAAAGAAAGCCCGAACCATGCTGATTAAAGAGGAGGCCTTTATTCTTCCCGATGAAATCGAAAATCCGAATATGCGCCTGTATTGGTGGGTTGCTTGGCAAAATGGGCGAACCTATGCGTTGGGCTTAAACCGCCTGCGCTGATGCGGGCGCAAATAAAGTTTGCCGCCCAAATATTCAGGCCCAACAGCATGAATGCCGGGCAAAACGGATTGGCACTGCCGATTCTGCGCAAACTTTGCAGATGCAGCCTTAAACTATCCTGAAAGGCTACCTGAAAATGCCTAACCGTTTTCAGGTAGCCTCCTCTTCTGGAAACAAGATGATCAACCTATCAACAGATGAGGTATTGGGCACCGCTGCCATAGCCGCGCACCAATTTTCATTCAAGAATAAAGCGTATCTACTACTACCCCAGCGTTGCGGCTGCTTCTCCTGCCTCGCTATCTTCCGCTCCACCGAGCTGAGAGAAAGCGACTTTGTCCGGAAGACGACGGGCAATACACGGCATGCTGCCCTTATTGCGGCATCGACAGCGTTATCGGCGAAAATTGCGGATACGCAATCACCCTGGAATTATTGGCAGCCATGAAGGACTATTGGTTTTAAAGGCTGAGTATGCTGCAGAATTTTCAGGTAGCCTGTTTAGCTCTTAGTGTAAGGCGGCGACAGCCTGGTGTATCTCATTTGCCTGAGCATGCTGCTGATTCCCAAATTCGAACGGCGCCCCCTGCAAGACCGGTTTATGGGTTCGGTGGTGGTATCGCTATAACAAAGGCTACCTGAAAGCCTATGCTGCCACTTTTCAGGTAGCCTCCCCCATCCACAATCCGCTAGAATACGCCCCTAGCCGCCGTCTCTTGCGGCGCAAGCCAAGGAAACACCATGAAAAAATATCTGATGCTGCCCCTTTTGCTGTTGTTGGCCGCCTGCGGCTTCCGCCTGGCCGGCAGCGACCCCGCGCTCAACCCGCCCCTGCCCTATCAAACCTGGGCCGTGCAAGGGCGCGAACTGCAGCAAAACATCGAAACCGAACTGCTGCGTCGCCACGCCAAGCTCGACAGCGCCTTTGCCGATGCCATCGTCAAAGTAACCTCTATCCAAACCAATAAAAACATCCAAACCCTCAACCTCTCCGGTACCGTAACCGAATACCAGCTGGAGCTCAAAGTGTCCGCCCAAGCCTGGCGCGGCGAAAAAGCCCTGGGCGAGCCGATGATGATTACCGTATACCGCACGCTGGACTACAGCGACAGCGAAATCCTCGGTAAACAAGAAGAAGAAGCCCAACTCTGGGCCGATATGCGCGTGGATGCCGCCCGCCAGCTCGTGCGCCGCCTAGGCTATCTGAAAGCCGAATAATGGCCGCCATCAGCACCGAACGCCTGCTGCCGCAGCTCAAACAGCCCCTGCAAGCGCTGTATGTGCTGCATGGCGAAGAAACCCTGCTGCGGATAGAAGCCTTAGACGCCATCCGCGCCGCCGCCAAAGAGCAAGGCTACCTGAACCGCGAAACCCACACCCCCGACACCGCTGCCGACTGGCAAGACCTTCTCGCCTCCGCCAACAGCATCGGCCTGTTTGCCGAACTCAAACTGCTCGAAATCCACCTGCCCGGCGGCAAGCCCGGCAAAACCGGCGGCGAAGCCCTCGAACAACTGGCCGCCAACCTCCCGCCCGACACCGTAACCGTCATCCTCCTGCCCAAACTCGAGCGCGCCCAAACCCAGGCCAAATGGTTTGCCGCCCTCAGCCGCAGCGGCACCGTGGTCGAAGCCAAAGCCGTTGATGCCCAAGCCCTGCCCGGCTGGATACGCGGCCGCCTCGCGCAGCATCATTTATCCATCGGCAACGAAGCACTGGCCCTGTTTGCCGAGCGCGTGGAAGGCAACCTATTGGCCGCCAAGCAGGAAATCGACAAACTCGCCCTGCTCCATCCCGCCGGTCACGAATTGGGCATTGCCGAAACCGAAGCCGCCGTGGCCGACGTAGCCCGCTTCGATGTATTCCAGCTCGCTGCCGCCTGGATGAGCGGCGAGCCCGCCCGCGTGGTGCGCCTGCTCGAAGGCCTAGAAGCCGACGGCGAAGAGCCCGTGATGCTGCTGTGGATGCTGGCCGACGATATCCGCACCCTCATCCACCTCACCGCCGCGCTCAAACAAGGGCAAACCGTCGCCCAAGTGCGCAACAGCCTGCGCCTGTGGGGCAGCAAACAACAGCTCGCCCCCCTGGCCGTGCGCCGCATCGCTACACCGCGCCTCATCGCTGCCCTGCAAGAATGCGCCCGCATCGACCGTATCATCAAAGGCGCAGAAACCGGCGAAGCCTGGCCCGCCATCCGGCAGCTGCTGGTGAGTTTGGCCGGCTAATTTAGTCTCGATGCCACACAGGCATGCTGGCAGCTCGCCTGCCCAATATAGCGATCGAGCGTGCCTATCCTCATCAATATTTATTACCGTCTAAATCACTACAGGCTACCTGAAAACCCCTCCTGCTCTGTTGCAGAAAGCTTTCAGGTAGCCTGCTGTCTTCAGCATACCGGGCATCCATGCCTGATCTATTGCTATTGGCACTGACAAAATGACTTTCAGGTAGCCTTGAGTAGGCTACCTGAAAGTTTTCCAAACCATCGTGGATTATTTGCCAATCACAGCTGCGTGTTGGGCTCCGCCTGCGGCCACACCACCCTACCAAACCGATACATTTTCAGGTAGCCCCAAAGGCTACCTGAAATCTCTCCGGCCGTCCTTTTCAGGTAGCCGCTACCAATTCACTCCCACCTGCCGCTCGCCCAAGAGCGACACCAGTTCTTCCAAGAGCTCGGTGCTGAGGCAGGGCTGCCAGCGGCTGTCGGGGATCAGCTCGCCGCTGGCTTTATCGTTGACGTAGTGCAGGCGCAGGGGGACACGTTTGCCTTCGCCGCTTCGCTGCAACAGTTCGGCCAGGCGGGGAATGTTGTGGTGGGGGGCGAGGTGCAGGGTGAGGGCGCGGGCGTAGTGGCTGCGGGCTTCCTGCAGGGTGTAAACGCGGTTGGCGATGATGCGCAGGCCGTCTTCGCCGCCATAGTCGTCGCGGCTGATGCGGCATTCGGCAATTAGCACTTGGTCGGCGCGCAGGGTGTCGCGGCCGAGCTGTTCGAGCGTTTCGCCGCTAACCATCACTTCGGCTTTGCCGCCGGTGTCTTCCAGCGTGATGAAGGCGATTTTGCCGCGCTTGCCCACCATGCTGCGGATGGCGGTGGCAAAGCCGGCCACGCGCACGTTGTCGTTGGGCTTGAGCTGGGAGAGGCGGGTGGGGGCAAATTGGCGCACTTCTTTTTCGGCCGGGCCGAATGGGTGGCCGGAGAAATAAAAGCCGATGGCCTGTTTTTCTTCGGCCAGAAGCTCGGCTTCGCCCCAAGCGGGCACGTCGATCATCTCCAAGGGGGCAATCGCGTCTTCCACCATATCGAACAGGCCGCCTTGGTTGGCATTTTCTTCCTGCTGCTCGGCATTGCTCATGGCCAGGTCGATATTGGCAAGCAGGCGGGCACGGTTGGGTTCGATGCTGTCGAATGCACCGCCGCGCACCATGGCTTCGATGGTGCGGCGGTTGATGTGCTGGCGGCTCACGCGCTCGCAGAAGTCGAACAGGCTCTTAAACGCGCCGCCTTCTTCGCGCGTGGCCACAATGGCTTCCACCGCGGCTTCGCCGGTGCCCTTAATCGCGCCCAGGGCGTAGCGGATGCGGTGTTGGGCATCGGGCTGGAAGTGGTAGCCGGAATGGTTGACATCGGGCGGCAGGAAGCGGATGCCGTTATCGCGGGCATCGTCGTAGAACAGCTTGAGCTGGTCGGTATTGTCCAACTCGCTCGACATGGTGGCGGCCATGAATTCGGCCGGATAGTGGGCTTTGAGCCAGGCGGTTTGGTAGGCCACCAAGGCGTAGGCGGCGGCATGGGATTTATTGAAGCCGTAGCCGGCGAATTTTTCCATGTAGTCGAAGATTTCATCGGCTTTTTCGCGGGCAATGCCCTGCTTGGCCGCGCCTTCGGCAAAGATTTCGCGGTGTTTCGCCATTTCTTCGGGCTTTTTCTTGCCCATGGCGCGGCGCAATAAGTCTGCCCCGCCGAGCGAATAGCCGCCGATTACCTGCGCGGCCTGCATCACCTGCTCCTGATACACCATGATGCCGTAGGTGGGTTGCAACACGGACTCGAGCAGCGGGTGCATATATTCAAAACGCGCGCCTTTCATGCGGGCGATGAAATCCGGAATCAGATCCATCGGGCCGGGGCGGTAGAGCGATACAAAGGCGATGATTTCTTCCAGCTTGGTGGTGTTGGCCTGCGCCAGCATCTTTTTCATGCCGGTGGATTCAAACTGGAACACCGCCGTGGTGTTGGCCTTGCGGAACACTTCGTAGGCTTGCTGGTCGGTGAGGTCGATGTGGTTCACATCGATGCGCTCGCCGGTGGTTTGCGCAATGAATTCCTGCGCCATTTCGATGATGGTGAGGTTGCGCAGGCCGAGGAAGTCGAACTTCACCAGCCCGATGTCTTCCACGTCGCCTTTGTCATACATGGAAACGGGCGAGGCGGATTCGTCGGCCTGATACACCGGGCAGAAATCGGAAATCTTGCCCGGCGCAATCAACACGCCGCCGGCGTGCATGCCGAGGCCGCGCGTGAGGTCTTCCAGCTTTTTGGCCAGCTCCATCAGCTCTTCGGCCTCTTCCTCTTCCAATACCTTGGCGATTTCCGGCTCGGCCTCCATCGCCTTTTCCAGGCTCAGCGGTTTGTTGGCCTCCAGCGGAATCAGCTTGGAGAGCCGGTCGCACACGCCAAACGGCAGCTCCAGCACGCGCCCCACGTCGCGGATCACGGCTTTAGACGACAAGGTGCCGAAGGTAACAATCTGGCTCACCGCCTCGAAGCCGTATTTTCGGCGCACATATTCAATCACGCGGCCGCGGTTGTTTTGGCAGAAGTCGATATCGAAGTCGGGCATCGACACGCGCTCGGGATTGAGGAAACGCTCAAACAGCAGCGCATAGCGCAGAGGGTCTAAATCGGTAATTTTTAAAGAATAAGCCACCAGCGAGCCCGCACCCGAGCCGCGCCCCGGCCCCACCGGGCAGCCGTTGTTTTTCGCCCAGTTGATGAAGTCGGCCACAATCAGGAAGTAACCCGGGAAGCCCATCTGCACGATGGTGCCCAGCTCGAAATCCAGCCGCGCCTGGTATTCCGGCAGCTTTTGTTCGCGCTCCGCCTCATCCGGATAGAGCGCGGCCAGCCGTTCGCGCAGGCCTTGGTTGGACAGGTGGGCGAGGTAGTCGTCCAAGCTCATGCCGTCGGGCGTGGGAAACTGCGGCAGGAAGTTTTTGCCCAGCGTAAGCGTGAGGTTGCAGCGTTTGGCGATTTCCACCGTGTTTTGCAGCGCCTCCGGCAAATCGGCAAAACGGGCGGCCACCTCTTCCGGCGAAGCAAAATACTGGCCGGCCACAAACTCGCGCGGGCGGCGTTTGTCCGCCAGCACCCAGCCGCCGGCAATACACACCCGCGCATCATGCGCCTTGAAATCGTTGGGGTTTAAAAACTGTGCCGGATGGGTGGCCACCACGGGCAAGCCCAGCTCTGCCGCCAATTTGAGGCTACCTGAAACCGAAGTTTCCCATTCCGGTTTTTCAGGTAGCCTTTGCAGTTCCAAATAAAAAGCATCGGGAAACCATTGCGCGTATTTCTGCGCGGCGGCGCGGGCGGCACTGTCATGGCCGTTCATCAGCTGGCGGCCTACTTCGCCCAAATGCGCGCCGGAAAGGCAAATCAGCCCTTCGTTGCCGCCTTCGGCCAGCCATTGCGGCTCCAGCTCGGCATGAGCAACGTTGCGATCCGTGCCCACATAAGCGCGGGTAAGCAGCTCGCACAGGCGGCGGTAGCCCGCTTCGTTGCGCACCAAGAGCATGGCGCGGAAGGGCTGCTCCGGATTGTCCGGATTCGCCACCCACACATCCGCCCCCACCACCGGCTTGATGCCCGCGCCACGGCAGGCTTTGTAGAATTTCACCAGGCCGAACGTATTCATCAAATCGCTGATGCCCAGCGCGGGCAGGCCGAAAGCAGCAGCTTTCTTCACCAGCTCTTTGATGCGCAAAGTGCCGTCGGTGATGGAAAATTCGGTGTGTTGGCGCAGGGGGATGTAAACAGGGGCGATCATATTTCGGGCTTGCGGAGAAGTGGGGCTACGCGCTTTCAGGTAGCCTGATTGGAAATAGGAAGGGCGCACATTGTACCGCAAACGGCTGCTGAACGCGGGTGAGTGATGAAGTAGCGGCAAGATTTTCAGGTAGCCTCCGGATTCACAAACAGGCTACCTGAAACCTTCATTCCTCAAACGGCTTGCGCTGCCAAAACCTTCTGCCCAAGCGCTGCGGCCGCATTGCCCCGCCCTGCCCCAGCAAGAAATCCAGCTGCCCGCTGCGGGCGGTGGTGTAGAGCCGGATGCGGTGGGCGGAGAGGCGGTGGCGCACGATGGCGGCGGGGTGGCCGTAGGGGTTGGCGAAGCCGTTGGCCGCCACCGCCGCTTCGGGCGCCACGGCGTTCAGATAAGCCGAATCGGATGAGGAGCGGCTGCCGTGATGCCCCAGCACCAATAATTGGCTGTGCAGCGAATCACCGTATGTGCCCACCAGCCAGCGCTCGCCCGCGATACCCAAATCGCCGCCCGCCAGCACCGCCTGGCCGCCCGCCAACACGCGCAGCACGCAGCTTTGTTCGTTGTCGTCGGCTTCGGGGTTTCGCGGCGGGGTGAGGAATTCAAAATGCACGCCGTCCCACTCCCACGCGGTGCCGCCGGCACACCATTCGGCTGCGCCGGCATAGGCTTCCGGCTGGCCGGCATACAGTTTGCGCGGCGCAAAGACTGCCTGAACGGCGGGGAAGCCGCCATCGTGGTCGGCATCGTGGTGCGAGAGCACCAGCACATCGGGCGGCGGCAGCCCCTGCGCCAGCAGATTGGGTACCAGTTGCGTCTGCGCCGCCCCCGCCGTGCCGGTGTCGAACAGCAGCCAATGATTTTGCGTGCGCACCTGCAAGGCAAACCCCTGCCCCACGTCGATAATCCGCACCGCCGCTGTGCCGTGCTCCGGTGCGGGCGTGCGATACAGGCAGGATGCCGCCAGCACCAGCGCCGCCCAAGGCCGCAAGCCCAGGCCGCGCGGCAACAGCCACACCGCCAGCGCAGCCAACACGGCCAGCCAAAATAGTGGCGGCAAATGCGCCAGCGCGCCGGTGGGCACCCAACTGCCCGCCCACACCACCGCGCCCATGGTGTGCTCGCCAATAGCGGCCGCCATGTTCAGGTAGCCTTCAAACGGCAGCAGCACCGCCAGCAAAGCCAGCGGCACCAACACCCAGGAAAACCACGGAATCAGCAGCGCATTGGCCAAAGGCGCGGCCAGCGGCACGGTGCCGAACACCTGCCCGGCCTGCCAAAACCCCAACAGCGTGGCCGCATATTGGGCGCGCAGCGCAGTGCGCCATTGGCCGGAATGTTTGGCCGCGTTCAGCCAGCCGCCTTCCGGCGCATCATCCTCCGGCACAGCCTCCAGCCGCCCTTGCGCCACCCAAATCAGCGCCGCCACCGCGCCGAAGGAAAACCAAAAGCCTACGCCCAAAGCCGAGAGCGGGTCGAACAGCAGCACTGCCGCCAACGCCTGCCACCAAGCCCGCCACGGCGCAGGGCTGCCGCGCCGATACCATTGCCAGGCAAACACCGCCAGCATCAGCAAACTGCGCTGAATCGGCACGCCGAAGCCGGCCAAGGCCGAATAAAACAAAGTCGCGGCCAAGCCCGCCGCCAAATACCAGCGGCGCGGCTCGGCCAACGGCAGGCGCAGCAGCAAAAGCCGCGCCAAATATGCCGCCGCCAGCGCCACCATACCGATGTGCAGCCCCGACACGCTGATCAGATGATTGATGCCCAACACACGAAACGCCTGCCAATGCTCATCCGCCAGCCCGCCGTATCCGCCGCCGCCCAAAGCCCGCATCAGCACCGCCCCGTTCGGGTAGGTTTCCGCCGCCTGTTGCCAAGCCTGCTGCCGCTCGTATCGCCAGTTTTGCCAACGCGATGGCCAGCCCGTGTCCGGCGGCAGTTCCGACCGTTCGCGAACCGCCGAAGCCATGCCGTCGATATGCCGGCTCAAGGCCCAAGCCTCGCGGTCAAAGCCGTTTTCATTGCGCTCGCCCACCGTAGGCCGCACCCGCACCGTCATCCGCCAGCGGCTGCCCGGCCGCCATTCGCGCAAATACCGGTCTGACACCAGCAGCCGAAACCGCTCCCCCGCTTCCGTTTGCGCCCAAGCCTCAAACTGCACCGCCTGAGCCGATGCCTCCGCCACCGAGGCTACCTGAAAATCCAGCCGCACCCGTTGAAACTCCGGCTCCGCCGGCCACTGCTGCGATAGCGCCAGCTGCACCCGCCACACGCCGTAAAGCAGCCCGCACAGCAGCCACCACGCCCCACGGGCGCGCCGGAAGCAGCCAAGCAAAGCGAGCAGCAGCGCCAAGGCAGAGGCAACGGCAACAAAATGTGCTGCCGGCAACAAAAAAGCCAGCAGCACACCCGCCACCCAACAGCACAACCCGCCCAAGCGCATAACTACCTCATTGTTTATTCGTTTTAATTTTAGCTGATTAAAATAAGAATGCGACAAGGCAGCAAGCCGCAGACAGTATGAGTAATACGGCAAGGCAAGCCAACGCCGTAGCATTCTTATTTTAATCAACTATAGATTGCCTTATAGCAAACCGCTGGAGAATTGGCAAAGAAGGATAAAGGCTACCTGAAAACAGCTTTCAGGTAGCCCCTAGCGCAAATACACCCCGCTCTGCGCATCTACAATCCGGCTCGGCCGCTTCGACCCGCCGCAGCGGCCGTTGACCACATACACATCCCGCCCGAAGCAGCGCCGCACCTCGCGCTGATGCCGCAAAGCCCGCCGCCCGCTGCGGTTGCACGAAGTGGACACCAGCGGCGTGCCCAGCAGCGCGCACAAGCGCCGTGCCCCAGCATGCGCCGGCACGCGCACTGCCAACTTCTCCCGCCCGCGCCCGCGCAACAGCGTCGGCACGCTATCGGCTGCCGCAAACAAAAACGTAACCGCCGCTGGCCAAGTGCTTTGCGCCAGCCGGCGTTGGTTTTCAGGTAGCCTTTGCAGCAACGGTTCAAGCTGCTTCAAATCATTACCGATAACAATCAATCCTTTATGCTGCGGCCGTTTTTTCAGCTGCATCAGCCAGCGCAAGGCACGGCGGTGCGTGGGCAGACAGCCCAAGCCGTAGCTGGATTCCGTGGGATAGGCCACCAAGCTGCCGCGGCGCAGGTGTGCGCGCAGCCCTCGGGCAGCAGCGGCGGAAAGGATGCGTGGGAACATGATTCTTGCGGGATGTTTATGCGGGATGAAAAGCGGTATTGTAATCTGAAACCATCGGGCTGTTTACCGTGTTGTCATCCTGTTTGGATTTTGCAGCAGTTCGTTTTCCTGCGAAGACCTCGTTTTAGCTCCGCAGAAACGCACCCTCCCCCGGAAATCTCGTTTTCACTGCATCGACTTTCAGGTAGCCTGCACTCTTCCGCACCCGCTTGCCCCTACCCAATTTACTTTACTTGCCCGCCGATAGTTCTTTCAGCATAAGCCGAAAGAACTATTGCCCGCTAAGAAGCCGTTGCTAAAATTCCGCGCGCTTCAGGTAGCCCTATTGCTTGGGCTGCTATTTACACCGCCTAAAGGAGAAAACAAATGCGCCGTTTCAGCCAAACCGCCCTTATGCTCGCCCTGGCTTGTGCCGCCCTGTCGGCCTCAGCCAAAGAAATTACCGTTTCCGCCGCCGCCAGCCTGAAAGAAGCATTTCAGGAAATCAACACTGCCTATGGCCGTGCCCATCCCGACACGCAGATCCATTTGAACACCGCCGCTTCCGGCGTTCTGCTGCAACAGCTGGTGCAAGGTGCGCCGGTGGATGTGTTGGCCACTGCCGACCAGGAAACCATGGATAAGGCTGCCGAAGCCAAGGTTATCGCTCCCGCCAGCCGCCGCACTTTCGCCACGAATGATTTGGTGCTGATTCAGCCGCAAAACGCCGCCGTACGCGTGAACACTCTGCAAGATTTGAGCAAACCGCAGGTGCAGCGTGTGGCCGTTGGCAACCCCGCCAGCGTGCCGGCCGGCCGCTACACCAAGGCCGCGCTGGAAAAAGCCGGCCTGTGGCAGACGGTGGAAGGCAAAATGATTTCCACCCAAAACGTGCGCCAGGCGCTGGATTATGTATCGCGCGGCGAAGTGGATGCGGGCTTTGTGTACCGTACCGATGCCATGCTGGTGCGCGACCGCGTGCGCATCGTGCGCGCCGTGCCGCTGGAAAAACCGGTGTCCTACGCCATTGCCGTAACCGCTTCCAGCAAAGATGCCTCCGAAGCCGCCCGCTACTTAGACTTCATCCGCTCGCGCGAAGGCAGCCGCATTTTGCAGAAATACGGCTTCAATCCGGCCAGACGCTAAGCTTGAACGGTAGGAGAAGAGGCTACCTGAAAAGTACAATAGTGCTTTCAGGTAGCCTTTGGCATGGCAGCGGGCGGGTATAAAATCTGCGTCTACCAAGTTTCAGGTAGCCTCTGATGGCTGCAAAAATTGCGCTGTCAGTTGGAATCAGCCTGCTGCCCAAACCCGATTTGCGGCGGTGCGCAAACCGTATTGCACGGATTCAAGCCGCCGCTCCCTTCTCCGCTACTTATTACGCTATTTCAAAGGAATCCGTGTGTTTCAAGACGTATTGCCCGCGCTGCTGCTCTCGCTGAAAGTCTCCTTTTGGGCGAGCGGGCTCAATCTCGTGCTGGGCGTGGCCGTGGGCTGGCTGCTGGCACGCTGCCGCTTTCCCGGGCGCAACCTGCTAGACGTGGTGCTCACGCTGCCGATGGTGATGCCGCCCACCGTGATGGGCTACTACCTGTTGGTGCTATTCGGGCGCAACGGCGTGCTCGGGCAGCTGTTGCAGGAGTATTTCGGCATCAGTCTGATTTTCACTTGGCAGGGTGCGGTGCTGGCGGCAACGGCGGTTACCTTCCCACTGGTGTGCAAGCCGGCGCGGGCGGCGTTTGAAGAAGTCAACCCGCAGCTGGAGCAGGCGGCACGGGTGCTCGGTTTGGGTGAATGGGCGGTGTTTTTGCGGGTTACGCTGCCTTTGGCCTGGCGCGGCATTTTGGCCGGCCTGCTTCTGGCCTTTGCCCGCGCACTGGGCGAATTCGGCGCCACGCTGATGATTGCCGGCAGCATCCCCAACCAAACGCAAACCCTCTCCATCGCCGTATATGAAGCCGTGCAGGCCGGCGACGACGCGCTGGCCACCAAGCTGGTGATCCTGATTTCGGCGGTGTGTGTGGCTGTGTTGTGGAGCGTGAACCATCTGGCCAAAGCAAAGGATAAAGCATGAGCGGCACACCGGTTTTCGATTTTGCCTTTCACACGCGGCTTACCGGCGGCGGGCAGACTTTTGAGCTGGATTGCCGCTGCCAAAGCCAAGCCAAACGGCTGGCCATCGTGGGCGAATCCGGCTCGGGCAAAAGCCTCACTTTGCAGCTGCTGGCCGGGCTATTGCGCCCGCAGGCCGGGCATGTGCGCATTGGCGGCACATGCTACGGCGACACCGAAAAGCGGCTGTGGCTGCCGCCGCAACAGCGGCAGGCCGGGCTGCTGTTTCAGGATTACGCTCTGTTCCCGCACCTTACGGTGGCGCAAAACATCGCCTTCGGCCTGCGTCACGGCTGGCGCACTCCGCCGCAAAAACAGGCTGTACAGCTGGCCGGATTTTGGCTGGAAAAAATGCAGCTCGCTTCCCTGGCCGCACACTATCCGCACCAAATCTCCGGCGGCCAACGCCAGCGCACCGCCCTCGCCCGCGCCTGCATCGCCAGCCCGCGCTGGCTGCTCCTGGACGAACCCTTCTCCGCCCTCGACATCGGCCTGCGCCACCGCATGCGGCAATGGCTGCTGGATTTGCAGCAAGAGTTAGATATTCCCATGCTGCTCATCACCCACGATCCGGAAGACAGCGAAATCCTCGCGCAGGAAGTGGCGCATATGTCGGCCGGCCGGCTGGCACACGGCGTGCCCGGCTAAACGCTGTGGCAATGGTTATAAAAAGGCTACCTGAAAACCGGAAAATGGTTTCAAGTAGCCTTTAAAATTTCAGGTAGCCCTCGCTATGTGTCAAAGGCTACCTGAAACAGAAGGAAGCGATTAAGCCCGATTCGCCGCTTTCATATTGTCAATAAATTTGTCAAACAGATAGCCGACATCTTGCGGGCCGGGGCTGGCTTCGGGGTGGCCTTGGAAGCAGAACACGGGTTGGTCGGTCAGTTCGATACCTTGTAATGTGTTGTCGAACAGGGACTTGTGGGTAATTCTTGCGTTCGCGGGTAGGGTGTCGGCATCGACGGCGAAACCGTGGTTTTGGCTGGTGATGACGACTTTGCCGCTGTCCAAGTCTTGTACGGGGTGGTTCGCGCCGTGGTGGCTGAAGTGCATTTTCAGGGTTTTTGCGCCGATGGCGAGGCTGATGAGCTGGTGTCCCAAGCAGATGCCGAAGATGGGTTTGCCGCTTGCTATCAGTTTTTGCACGGCTTCGATGGCATAGGTGCAAGGCTCGGGGTCGCCAGGACCGTTGGAAAGGAACACGCCGTCGGGGTTGAGTGCCAACACGTCTTCCGCACTGGTTTGGGCGGGAACGACGGTCAGGCGGCAGCCGCGTGCGGCAAGCATACGCAAGATATTGGTTTTTACGCCGAAATCGTAGGCGACGACGTGGAACGGCTGTTCGGCAGGGGTAACGAAACCTTTGCCCAGCGCCCATTCACCTTCGGTCCATTCGTAGGCTGCTTGGCAGGAAACTTCTTTCGCCAAATCTTTGCCGACCATGCTGCCGAACGCGGCGATGAGTTCTTGCGCTTTTTCAACCGTGGCGTCCGCGCCGGTCAGAATTGCGCCTCCTTGTGCGCCTTTTTCGCGCAACATGGTGGTCAGGCGGCGGGTGTCGATGTCGGCGATGGCGACGGTTTTGTTGCGCACCAGATAGTCGTGCAGGCTTTCGGAGGCGCGGAAGTTGCTGTGCAGCAGCGGCAGGTCGCGGATAATCAAGCCTGCGGCATAAACGCTGCGGCTTTCTTCGTCTTCGGCATTGGTGCCGGTGTTACCGATGTGGGGGTAGGTGAGGGTAACGATTTGTTTGCAGTAGGACGGGTCGGTCAGGATTTCC
>CAUUTP010000048.1:0-15803 GCA_963548155.1 uncultured Eikenella sp. | reverse complement strand
GTTTGGTCAAATCCATATCGGGCTGGAAATAACCTTGGGTTTCCCAGTTTTGATAGTGTTTGGATTCGATTTCGGCGGGATTGTATTTGTCGAGCATCGGAGGCTACCTGAAAATTATTGGCGTAAAGGGCGAATTATAGTGGAAGCAGATGGTTTTCAGGTAGCTTTTGCCAATTTGGCAAACTATACCGGCTTCTTTTATAGTCCCATTTATTTTTCGAGGAGAACTGATTATGCAAATTCTGCCTTTTTCCATGCCGGTTAAACCCTTCACCATGCGGGGTATCGGGCCGCATCGGCCGATTATGATGGCTTTGGTGGCGCTGTTGCTGATACTGCCGGTGGGCGCGATATTTGTTGCGTGGCAGGGTCATGTTGCCGCCGAAATCTATCAAGACTACCAAATCGGCCAACACGCCGTGCCGGTAGATGCGCGGATTGATGGTGAATGCACCACTCGCAAATCCATCTTCACCAGCTGCAAAACTACCATCACGTACCGCGGCCACACGGTGAAAAAATCTTTTAGTTTTTTTGGGACTGGCGGCGATATTTACGCCCGTGCGGTGGCCGACGCTAATGATCCCTCGCGCCTGACGCTGGATGTGGCGGTGGGAAAAGTGGGCAACCGCAGCATGGGTGTGTTGCTGTTTGGCGGGCTGGGGCTGTTGATGATTGGCGCTGCGTTTTATGTTGTGCTGGTGCGGGTGCCGCGCTATCGCCGGATTTTGGCCGCCATCAACCGACCCGAAGCCCAGCCTTGGCAGCTGGTGGCCGTGCCCTGCCTGAGTACCGGCAATGCGGGTAAAGACGCGATGTATCAAGTCGAAATTGACGGCAAAATCCACAAAATCGGCCTCAGCTTCGGCAAACAGGAAAACCGTGCTTGGACGTTTCAAACCCCCAGTGGGCAGCACTACCTGCTGGCTTTCGTGCCCAATGGAGGCGGCGTGCCGGCGGCGCTGGATAGAAAGCTGCTGGCGGTGGCAGGCTTGAACAAGGAAGAGAAAAACAAGCTGGCTGCCGAATTGAAGCGGGCGGCAGCAGCGGCAAAGGCAGAATGCTAGTGTGCGGTTTGGCATAAAATAGAGGCTACCTGAAAAACGCATTTCCGGGCTTTCAGGTAGCCTTTCCCGCTATAATAGCGCCCATTTTATTTCCCACTCCAACCCATGAAAGCTGCCAAACGTTACCCCTTTCCCACCCTGTTGCACCAACGCCTGCAACTGTATTTTGCCAACCAAGCCCGGCTGCCCGGCTGCCCGAATGAGGCGCAATTCCACCGCTGGGCATGGCAGGCGGTGAAATCGCGCTACCGCCGTGCCGAAATCGGCCTGTTGCTGCTTGATGAAGAAACCGCCCGCGCCTACAACCGCGACTACCGCCAAAAAGACTATGCCACCAACGTGCTCAGCTTTGCGCTGGATGAAGGCGAGCAGGCCGCTTGGGCCAGGCTTTCAGGTAGCCTGCCCGTTTTGCGCGGCGACCTGGTTATCTGCCCGCAAGTGGTGGCGTGCGAGGCTGCCGAACAAGGCAAAACCTTAGAAGCACACTTCGCCCACCTCACCCTGCACGGCGTGTTGCACCTGATGGGATACGACCATATCGAGCCCGACGAAGCCGAAGCCATGGAAGCACTTGAAATCCGCCTGATGAATCAGTTAGGATACCCCAACCCCTACGCACAGGATGCAGACTGAAATGGACGACCACCCGGCCAAGCCCGGATTTTTTGAACGGCTGTTCGGCCGCCTCTCCGGTGACAACCCCGATTCCCCCGAAGACATACTCGCCCTGCTGCGCCAAGCGCGCGAACAGAAAATCTTCGATGAAGACACCCAGCAATGGCTGGAAAAAATCATCGATTTCCGCGGGCTGGAAGTGCGCGATGCCATGATCAGCCGCGCCCAGATGGACGTGGTGAAAGCCGGCGACAGCATCAACCGCATCATCGCCTATGTGGTGGGCACCACCCACTCCCGCTTCCCCGTGATTGCCGACGACAAAGACAACGTGCTCGGTATCCTGCACGCCAAAGACCTGCTCAAATACACCCTCAATCCCGAACAGTTCAAGCTTGAAAACGTGCTGCGCCCGGCCGTGTTTGTGCCCGAGGGCAAGCCGTTGAGCGTGTTGCTTAAAGAGTTCCGCGATATGCATAACCACCTGGCCGTGGTGGTGGACGAATACGGCAGCATCAGCGGCCTGGTAACGCTGGAAGACGTGATCGAGCAGATTTTGGGCGACATCGAAGACGAGTTCGACGAAGATGACAGCGCGGACAATATCTTCGCCGTCTCCCCCGACCGCTGGCGCATCAACGCCGTTACCGAAATCGAAGACGTGAACGAATTTTTCGGCACGGACTACAGCGACGAAGAAGTGAACACCATCGGCGGGCTGGTGATTAAAGAGCTCGGCCACCTGCCCGTGCGCGGCGAAAAAGCCGTTATCGGCCCCTTGCAATTCACCGTAGCCCGCGCCGACAACCGCCGCCTGCACACGCTGATGGCGGTGAAAGCCAAGCCCGAATAAGCCCGCACGATAAAGGCTACCTGAAACCGGATTTCCATTTTTCAGGTAGCCTTTCGTTCCAACGTGCCCGTATGGTGAATGTATGCATAGAATCATAGGATATAGAGAATTACGTACAGGAAAACGAATACAAGGCATATATTTGCCAATATAAAATAAGCAAACATGATTATTTGGATGAGGGCAGGGTAGTCGGTGAAGATATGCTGCAAGCTATTTATTTAGCCATGATCAAACTAGGCGTCATCCTGTCTCACACAGATTATTGGAAAAAGGAAAATTTATCTTGGTATGGGGACAAAAATCTTGGGTTTCCCTTACCCGATCATTTAAACTAGCGAGTAGCAACTGCATTTTTAACTCCGTCGGGCAAAAATTAAGCACGGGACAAAGCGGCAAGCCGCAGGCAGTACGGCAAGGCGAGCCAACGCCGTATGAGGAAATAAGCAATTTGGCTATAATGTCGCCGTATTCCAGCCCAACACACCCAAAAGCACCAGCATAAGGATTTTCAGGTAGCCTTCCGCCATGTCCAAAAGGCTACCTGAAATTTATAGTGAATTAAATTTAAACCAGTACAGCGTTGGCTCGCCTTGCCGTAACGTGTGTACTGTCTGCGGCTCGCCGCCTTGTCCTGATTTAAATTTAATCCACTATATATCAAAAGGATTCAAAATGGTTTTCTCCTCCCTCCTCACCCTGCTCGACGACATCGCCTCCGTGCTCGACGACGTGGCCTTGATGACCAAAGTGGCCGCCAAAAAAACCGCCAGCGTGGTGGGCGACGATTTGGCGCTCAATGCCAACCAGGTAACCGGCGTGCGCGCCGACCGCGAGCTGCCCATCGTGTGGGCGGTGGCCAAGGGCTCGCTGGTGAACAAGCTGATTCTGATTCCCGCCGCCCTGCTGCTTTCCGTGTTCGCCCCCGCGCTGATTACGCCGCTCTTAATGCTCGGCGGTGGTTATTTGTGCTTCGAAGGCGTGGAAAAACTACTGCACAAGCTGATGCACCGCCGCGACGGCAGCGCACATAGCGTGCCCGACGAATTGATCGACGAAAACGCCAAAATCAAAGGCGCCATCCGCACCGACTTCATCCTCTCCGCCGAAATCGTCATCATCGCCCTGGGCGTGGTGGCCGAATCCAGCCTCACCACCCAAATCATCAGCCTGCTGCTCATCGGCATCGGGCTCACCGTGTTTGTGTATGGCATCGTAGCGTTGATCGTGAAGGCCGACGACTTCGGCTTCGCCCTGATGCGCCGCCCTGCTAGCGCTGCGGTTGGTAAAGCCATTATTTTGTTTATGCCGTGGTTTATGCGCGGCGTCAGCATCGTGGGTACGCTGGCCATGTTCCTCGTGGGCGGCGGCATTTTTGCCCACAATTGGGGCGCACTGCACCATTGGCTGCACGAACACCACTGGGACAGCGGCCTCACCAGCACGCTTGCCTACCTAATCACCGGCCTCGTCGTGGGCGCGGTTGCCTGCGCGGTGGTGTTGCCGCTGATGAAGCTGTGGGAAAAGCGGCGGCAGGATTGAGTTGGCGCATAGTGCAATGGAAGGCTACCTGAAAGCGCAGCTTCAACGCAGTCAAAACGCAACGTAGCAAAGTTCCTGCGAAGCTAAAAGTTTCAGGTAGCCTTTTTCTTATCTACACACGATAGACTGGATACTTAACATCGAGCAAAGCATTTGATATTTCCAATATAGTGAATGCAAGCAAGAATGCTGCTGCATTGGCTCGCCCAGCCGTTCCAGTGCTACTGTCTGCGGTTTGCCGCTTCGCTCCATTCTCATTTGCACAGTAATAAAGGCTACCTGAAAGTTTCAGGTAGCCTTTTTCTTGCCTACACAAGCGCTGGTTTAGTCGCCTGCGGCCATCAGGTGGGCGTTGCCGCCGGCGGCGGTGGTATTGATGCTGCAGGAGGTTTCTTCAAACAGCTGCAGCACGTCCACGCCGTGTTGGGCGTTGATGATGCGCACCAGTGCACCGTCACTGCCGGCCAGTGTCTGTTTGAGTTCCACCGGCAATTCTTCCAGGGCAACCACATGGCTGATGCCGGCGGAAGCGGGCGTGGCGGAAGTTTCCAGCAGGTCGGGAGCCTGTTCGGCGTAGGCGGCCAAGGGATGCTGGTCGGACACGAGGGCGGTGATGCCGGAGCCGGCAAGCTCAACCCAGGCAGCAAAGGCTTGGGGCAGGCTGCCGCCGTAGAGCCACACGCGTTTGGGCGCCTGCCAGCTCAATACGTTGTGCTCGCCGGTGGGGCCGCACAATACTTGCTCGGCTTGGCGCAGGGTGTGTACGCGGGCGCGGCCGAGGCTGCCGGCCAAGTCCAGTTTCTGCTCTTGGGTGAGCGGCAGGCTTTGCAGCAGGGTTTGCAGGCGGTTGAGCGCGTCTTCGTCGGCTTGGCCGCTGCGGGTGAGCGGGGGCGTGCGCCAGCTGTTGAGGTGGCTGAGGCGTTGCAGGTAGAAGGGACCGCCGGCTTTGGGGCCGGTGCCGGAGAGGCCGTGGCCGCCGAAGGGCTGCACGCCCACCACGGCACCGACGATGTTGCGGTTCACATAAAGGTTGCCGGCTTCGATGCGGCGGCGGATGTGTTCCACCGTGCCGTCGATGCGGCTGTGAATACCGCCGGTGAGGGCGTAGCCTTTGGCGTTGATTTGGTCGATGAGCTGGTCGAGCTCGTCGGCGCGGTAGCGGATAACGTGCAGGATCGGGCCGAACACTTCGCGCTGCAAATCGTTCAAATTGTTCAATTCAAACAGGGTAGGTGCGATGAAGGTGGCGTTATCGGCATTTTCAGGTAGCCTGATTTGATGGCTGGATTTGGCGATACCTTTCATGCGGTCGATGTGGCTTTGCAGATTGGCCTGCGCTTCGGCGTCGATTACCGGGCCGATGTCGGTGCTCAGCTCGGCTGGGTTGCCCACGCGCAATTCGTCCATTGCGCCGCGAATCATGTTCACCATGCGGTCGGCCACGTCTTCCTGCACACACAAGATACGCAGGGCGGAGCAACGCTGGCCGGCACTGTCGAAGGCGGAGGCAAGTACGTCAACGCATACCTGCTCGGCCAGCGCGGTGCTGTCCACAATCATGGCGTTCTGGCCGCCGGTTTCGGCGATCAGCACAGGCTGGCCGCTGCGGCGGGCGAGCGATTGGTTAATGAGGCGAGCCACTTCGGTAGAGCCGGTGAACACCACGCCGTTGATGCGTTCGTCTTGCGTGAGGGCGGCACCCACATCGCCCGCGCCGAGCACAAGCTGCAGCACGTTGCGCGGAATACCGGCTTCGTGCATCAGCTGCACGGCGCGGTAGGCGATCAGGCTGGTTTGCTCGGCGGGTTTGGCCACCACGGTGTTGCCTGCGGCCAATGCAGCCACCACTTCGCCGGTGAAGATGGCCAGTGGGAAGTTCCACGGGCTGATGGTGATGATGGTGCCCACACCTTGGCTGTTTTCAGGTAGCGTGTGTTCGGCTTCGTCGGCGTAGTAGCGGCAGAAATCCACGGCTTCGCGCACTTCGGCGATGGCGTTGTTCAGCGTTTTGCCGGCTTCGCGCACGGCCAAAGCCATCAGCTCGGGCATGTGCGCTTCCATCAGGTCGGCCAGGCGGCGCAGCATGGTGGCGCGCTCGGCGGCGGAAACGGCAGCCCAGCTGCTTTCGGCGGCTTTGGCGGCGGCGATGATTTCCGGTACGGCGGCGGCCTCTACGAAGGCGGCGCTGCCCACTACTTCGCTGTGGTCGGCCGGATTGCGCACTTCATGCGCGGCCTGGGTTGGGGCAGCCACGGCCAAAAGCGGCACGGCATGCAAGGGCGAGGCAGCAGCATTGTTCATAACGGTTTGCAGCTCTTGCAGCGTGCTTTCGTTGCTCAGGTCGAGGCCTTGCGAATTGAGGCGTTCATTGCCATACAGATTGCGCGGCAGCGGCAAGCTGTTGTTGGGATGAATACCTTGTTCGGCCAAGGTGTCGAACGGGCTGCGGATGAGGGTGTCGATGCTGATGTTTTCATCCACAATCTGGTTTACAAACGAGGTGTTCGCACCGTTTTCCAACAGGCGGCGCACCAAGTAGGCGAGCAGGGTTTCATGCGTGCCCACCGGCGCATACACGCGCACGCGCCGTCCCAAGTTTTGTGGGCCGACCACTTGGTCGTACAGGGTTTCGCCCATGCCGTGCAGGCATTGGTGTTCGAACTGTTTGCCTTTGCCCATCTGGTAAATCGCGGCCAGGGTGTAGGCGTTGTGGGTGGCGAATTGCGGGAACACGGCGTCTTGCGCATCCAGCAGTTTGCGCGCGCAGGCCAAGTAGGAAATGTCGGTGTGGACTTTGCGGGTATAGGTGGGATAGCCATTCATACCGTCCACTTGCGCCCATTTGATTTCGCTGTCCCAATACGCGCCTTTCACCAGGCGGATCATCAGCTTCTGATTGTTGCGGCGGGCAAGGTCGATTAAATAGTCGATTACGAAGGGGCAGCGTTTCTGATAAGCCTGCACCACGAAGCCAATGCCGTGGTAGCCGGCCAGATCGGGATCGGAAACCAGGGCTTCCATCAAATCGAGCGAGAGTTCGAGGCGGTTGGCTTCTTCGGCGTCGATGTTGATGCCGATATCGTATTTTTTGCCGAGCAGGAACAATTCTTTCAGGCGCGGCAGTAGCTCGCTCATCACGCGGTCGTGCTGGGCGCGGGAATAGCGCGGGTGGATGGCGGAGAGTTTGACGGAAATGCCGTTGCCTTCATAAATGCCTTTTCCGGCGGCATCTTGGCCGATGGCGTGGATGGCGTTGACGTAGTCTTGATAGTAGCGTTCGGCATCGGCTTCGGTCATGGCGGCTTCGCCGAGCATATCGAAGGAATAGAGATAGCCGAGTTTTTCGCGTTCTTTGCCGTTTTTCAGGGCTTCTTCGATGGTTTGGCCAGTAACGAACTGTTTGCCGAGCATGCGCATGGCATAGTCTACGCCTTTGAGGATGAGCGGCTCGCCGCCTTTGCTCACGATGCGGGTGAGCGCGTTGCCGAGGCTCTGGCCGCTGGGGGCGGCAGCAAGTTTACCGGTTACCAGCAAGCCCCAGGCGGCAGCATTTACAAATAGAGAGGGGCTGTTGCCGAGGTGGCTTTTCCAGTTGCCGCCAGAGATTTTGTCGTGGATGAGTTTGTTGCGGGTGGCTTTATCGGGAATACGCAGCAGGGCTTCGGCCAAACACATCAGGGCGATGCCTTCTTCGCTGGAAAGGGAGAACTCATGCATCAAGGCGTCCACCCCGCTGGCGCGGCGCCGCTCTTCGCGCACCTGCTTCACCAGCCGGCGGGCGAGCCGGTCGGCGGCGGTACGCTCGTCTTGGCTCATCTGGGCGCGTTCGAGCATATCCTGCACGGCTTCAACTTCGTCGCGGCGGTAGGCATCGGTAACGGCTTGGCGCAGGCTGGTTTGTTGGGGGTGGGCAAACTGGAACATGGTTGGTCTCCGTGGTTGGTGGGGCTGCCCGATAAACCGCTTTTCAGGTAGCCTCTGTTTCGTTATGAATAGCTGCTTGGTTTGAACTTCGGTAAAACGGCATCATAAACCAAACTGCGGATAATGTGAAAGAATGTTTGGCAAGGATGGGGCTTGGTTAATCGCTTAAGGGCTGGCTGAAAAGGCCAGGAGCGGTTGCAGCTAGCCTGAAGCCTTTTGATACGGGCAGTTTGAAGGCTACCTGAAAACTTTTCAGGTAGCCTTTTGTCGCCCTTTATTTCGCGGCGCGGTAGTCTGCATCGGCTTTTTCGAAGCGTTGGCAGATTTCCTCGGAAGGTGCTTTGCCAACCAGCGATACAGCTACGGCAGTCAGGCCGCAGACGATGAAGCCGGGGATGATTTCATACAGCGTAGCCATGCCGGCGTTGGCCAGCGCAGGATTCACCACCTGTACCCACAGCACCACCACCGCAGCGCCGGCAATCATGCCTGCCAATGCGCCGTTGGCAGTCATGCGTTTCCAGAACAGGGAAAGGATCACGATGGGGCCGAATGCCGCGCCGAAGCCGGCCCAGGCAAATTCCACCAGTTGCAGCACTTTGCTGTCGGGGTCAGCGGCAATCAGGATGGCGATAACGGCCACTGCCAACACCATGATGCGGCCAATCCACACCAATTCTTTTTGCGGCGCGTTCGGGCGCAAGAAGCCTTTGTAGAAGTCTTCGGTAATGGCGCTGGAGCACACCAAAAGCTGGCAAGACAAGGTTGACATCACGGCCGCCAGAATCGCGCTCAAAATCACACCGGCAATCCACGGGTTAAACAGCAGGGTGGACAAGGCGATGAACACGCGCTCGTGGTTGCCCTGCATGGCCGCGGCTTGCTCGGGATGGGCGCCGAAATAGGCGATACCAAAATAACCCACGGCCACTGCGCCGCCCAAACACAAAATCATCCAAGTCATGCCGATGCGGCGAGCACCCACCAGCGATTTCACACTTTCGGCGGCCATGAAACGTGCCAGAATGTGTGGCTGGCCGAAGTAGCCCAAGCCCCAGGCGGCGGTGGAAATGATGCCGATGAAAGTCGTGCCGTGCAGCAGGCTGCCGTATTCCTTGCCGCTGGTAGTGGCAGCGGTTTGGATGATGGCGGAAACTTCATCTGCACCGCCCGCACCCAAATACACCATCACCGGCGTGAGCAGCAGGGCAAAAATCATCAGCGTGGCCTGCACAGTGTCTGTCCAGCTCACAGCCAGAAAGCCGCCGATAAAGGTGTAGGCAATGGTGGCGCCCGCACCCAGCCACATGGCGCTGGTGTAGCTCATGTCGGTGAACAGGCTTTGGAACAGGCGGGCACCGGCCACAATGCCGCTGGCACAATAAATGGTGAAGAAAAACAGAATGATGAACGCGGAAATCACTTTCATCGCCTGCCCTTGCGCGCCGAAGCGGTGGTGGAAATAATCGGGCAGGGTGAGCGCGTTGTTGTTGTATTCGGTATGTACGCGCAGCCGTCCGGCCACCAAGAGCCAGTTGAGATACGCGCCAATAATCAGGCCGATGGCAATCCAAGATTTGCTCAGGCCGCTCAAATACACTGCGCCCGGCAGGCCCATCAGCAGCCAGCCGGACATATCCGAAGCCCCGGCCGACATGGCGGTAACAAACGGGCCCAAGCTGCGGCCGCCGAGGATATAGTCGTCGAAATTGCGGGTGGAGAAATAAGCCGCGAGGCCGATTAACAGAACGGCAACCAAATAGATGCCGAAGGTGATATACATCGGGTTCATGAGCTGCTCCTTGTTGTTATCTTTGATTTCCTAACCGCCTCGTGGCGGTTTGATGGTGTATCGCTAAAGCACCTATTTCTTCTTACCGCGTCGGCTTGCCTTGCCATACTGCTCGTACTGTCTTCGGCTCGACGCCTGGTATGAAAAAATAAGTGCTTCAGCTATGGCCGCCTGCTGTAAAAACGAGCAACCTGGTTTTGCTTATACTGGAAAACAACAGAATAAGTCAATATGCATAAAGAAACTTGCAAATAACCTGCGGGAGGAGAACAAAATCAATCCAATTGAGAATGAAAAAGGCTACCTGAAAACACAGGCTTCAATAGGGTGAAAACAAAGTTTTAACGAACTGAATCGATGTTTTGATGAAGCTCAGGCTGGTGTTTTGATGAGATGAAAGCGTAAGCTCGGATGAAGTACGCCAGGCGTCAAGCCGATTGCTGCTGAAGTGGTCCGTACAAGCAAGATACTAGGCCGAATAGGCTAGATGGAAATATATTTCCTATTGTTATCATATTATTACTGCAACTCAAACCCAAAAAAGGCTACCTGAAAACCATTTGATGTTTTTCAGGTAGCCTTTTCTTTGCGCCACCGTGCCAAGCAAAAACCATGCCGAACGGGTTTGTGCCCGTGCTAGAGCATGTTATCATGGGTCTAATTCGAAATTGAGATTGCCCGCATGAGCCCTATTCTGCCTGAACTGCCCGAATACCTGCGCCGCCGCGCCGCCGAAATCAAACTGCTGATTATGGACGTGGACGGCGTGCTCACCGACGGCCGCATCTTCATCCGCGACAACGGCGAAGAAGTCAAAGCCTTCCACACGCTCGACGGGCACGGCATCAAAATGCTGCATCAATGCGGCGTGCAAACCGCCATCATTACCGGCCGCGACGCCCCCTCCGTGGCGATGCGCGCCAAACAGCTCGGCATCCATCACTACTTCAAAGGCATCAGCGACAAACGCGCTGCCTACGCCGAATTACGCGAAACCGCCGGTGTGGCCGAACACGAATGCGCCTACATCGGCGACGACGTGGTGGATTTGCCCGTGATGGTGCGCTGCGGCCTGCCCGCGGCTGTGCCTGAAGCGCACGAATGGGTGCTGCAGCACGCCGCCTACATCACCCGCCGCCCGGCCGGCGCCGGTGCTGTGCGCGAATTGTGCGAAGTCATCATGCAGGCCAAAGGCTACCTGAAAACCGCTTGGGAGCAATACACAGAATGATTAAACGATTCGGCGGCTGGTGGTTTCCGCTGGTGTTGGCACTCGCGCTCGGCGGCGTGAGCTTCTGGCTCGACCGCATCAGCCAGCTCGAAACCGAAGAAACCCCGCTCGATCCGCACGAGCCGCAATACCAGATTTTCGGCATCCGAGGCCGCCGCTTTGCTGCCGACGGCAGCCTGGCCCAGCAGCTCACCGCCACCCGCGCCTGGCAGTTTCCCAACCGCCAAGACGGCTATTTGGCCGATCCCAACGTGATGTTTTCGCAAGGCGGGCAGATGGTGTACCGCATCACTGCCGATCAGGCACACTATATCGGCAGAGAAAACCAAGTGGTATTTGAGAAAAACGTGGTATTCGACAAACCCGCTATGAACGGTCAGCCCGCCGGCCGCCTCAAAACCGACAGCCTCACCGTCAACACCCAAACCCAAACCGCCCACACTCAAGATTTGGTGAACTATCAATACGGCGCCTCCCACGGCACCGCCCAAGGCATGACCTACAACCACAAACAAGGATTGCTCAACCTTTCCTCCCGCATTAAGGCCGTGATTTATGACCCCAAACAACAGCATTAAACCCGCCCGCGTCCTCCTCCTCGCCGCCGCCCTGCTGCTGCCCGCCGCGGCTTCTGCGCTCACCTCCGACCGCAACCAGCCCATCCAAATCGAAGCCGACCAAGGCTCGCTCGACCAAGGCAACCGCAGTACCGAATTTTCCGGCAACGTGGTTATCCAGCAGGGCACCATGTATATCCGCGCCGCCAAGGTGCGCGTGGTGAAAGCCGCCGACGGCGCGCAAACCATGACCGCCTCCGGCAGCCCCGTACACTTCGGCCAGCAGCTCGACCGCCAAGGCACCGTGAAAGGCCAGGCCGCCCGCGTGGAATACCAATCCGCCACCGGCATCGTGAAACTCAGCGGCGGCGCCAAGCTCGAACGCGGCGGCGACCGGGCCAGCGGCGACACCATTACCTACAACACCCGCACCGAAGTTTATACCGTGCTGGGCGGCAGCCGCAGCAACGCCAACAAAGGCCGCGTGAGCATCACCATCCAGCCGCAGCAGAAATAAGGGAGGTGGGATGAAGGCCGAAACCCTGTTTGCCGAAATGGCCGAACGCTACCGCGCCGCGCCCGACCATCTCTTTTCCCGTTTCCCCGAATACGCCGTATTCCGCCACAGCGGTAGCCGCAAATGGTTTGGCGTGTATCTGCCCGTGCCGGCAGAAAAACTCGGGCGCGCCCCCGGCCGCACCGTGCCCCTGCTCAATGTGAAATGCCGCACCGAGCACATCGGCGCCATGCGCGCCCAAGCCGGCATCCTGCCCGCCTACCACATGAGCAAAGAACACTGGCTGAGTATCGAATTGGAACAGGCCGACGACGTGCTGATCCGCCAACTGATTGACGACAGCTTCCGCCTCACCCAAGGCAAAACCGCGGGCAGAAAACAGACTACCTGAACGCCTGCAATACTGGTTTCAGGTAGCCCCAAACGGTTTCGGGCAGCCCGCATTTGAGGCTACCTGAAAAAATATAGTGGATTAACAAAAATCAGGACAAGGCGGCGAGCCGCAGACAGTACACACGTTACGGCAAGGCGAGCCAACGCTGTACTGGTTTAAATTTAATTCACTATAAAACGCTTTTGCATCGCTAAACAGGATGTTTCAGGTAGCCCCATACCGCACAGGCTACCTGAAACCGAAAACCAAGCAACCATGAATATCCGCGTCTTCCTCCTAGCCTACCTGGCCATGCTAACCGCCTGTGCCGCCCCGCAACCTGCCGCCACCGTTGCGCCAAGCATGCCCGGCGCCCAGCCGGAGCAGCAAACCGCCAACCGCGTGCTGATTGTGTTATACGACCCCGCCGTCGGCTCGGAGCCACTGCTTCAGGCCATGCGCGAAATGCAGGCTGAATTGGTGTACCGTTATACAAACATCAACGGCATCGCCGCCCGCATCCCGCCGCAGCAGGATATGGCGCAGGCCATCCGCCGCTTGGGGCGCGTGCCAGGCGTGTTGCAGATGCAACGCGACCAAATAATGCAGCTGCAAAACCCTGCCGCACATTGAACCCGCGTATGGCAGCCCTATTTTTCAGGTAGCCTCTGCGCTGCCCGTGATACCCAACCAACCCAAGGAAAAACAACATAATGACCACACCGCACAGCCGCCTCAGCGTCAAACAGCTGCGCAAAAGCTTCAAACAGCGCCAAGTGGTGCAGGATTTCTCGCTTGATATCGAAAGTGGCGAAGTGGTTGGCCTGCTCGGCCCCAATGGCGCGGGCAAAACCACCAGCTTTTATATGATTGTCGGCCTGGTGGCTGCCGATCACGGCACCATCCGGCTGGACGGCCACGAGCTGCGCCACATGACCGTGTATCAGCGCGCCCGCTTAGGCCTGGGCTATCTGCCGCAGGAAGCCTCGATTTTCCGCAAGATGACGGTGGAAGAAAACATCCGTGCCATCCTGCAGTTGCACGAAACCGACCGCCATACCATCGAATCGCGCCTCAACGACCTGCTGGCCGACCTAAACATCACCCACTTGCGGCAAAGTCCCGCTCCCGCCCTCTCCGGCGGCGAACGGCGCCGCGTGGAAATTGCCCGTGTGCTGGCCATGAGCCCGCGTTTCATCCTGTTGGACGAACCTTTCGCCGGCGTTGACCCGATTGCCGTGATCGACATTCAAAATATCATCAATTTCCTCAAACAGCGCGGCATCGGCGTGCTGATTACCGACCACAACGTGCGCGAAACGCTGCGCATCTGCGACCGGGCCTATATCATCAACAACGGCGCCGTGCTGGCCAGCGGCCGCCCCGAAGAATTGGTGGGCAATGAAGAAGTACGTGCCGTGTATCTGGGCGAGAACTTCGATTACTAAGGTTTCAGGTAGCCTAAAATGACCCAGCAATCCGTCAAACTCAAATTGCGCCAAACCCAGCAGCTCAATCAAAAGCAGCAGCAATCTTTGCGCATTTTGCATATGTCTTCGCTGGAATTGGCCGAAGAAGTGGAAAGCTGGCTGGCCGACAACCCCCTGCTCGAACGGCCGGAATACGACCCGGCCGACAGCGGCGAGCCCGAACCCCATTATTCCGCTGCCCTGCCCGTTACCCGCAAAACCAACAGCATGGAAGAGAGCGACGTGTGGGAAACCGTGGCCGACGAAGCCGATTTCCGCCGCATGCTGCACGAGCAGGTGTGCGAACACCCGCTAGACGAAGACCAGGCCGCCCGCGTGCATTTGCTCATCGACTACCTCGATGATCAAGGCTACCTGAACGACAGCCTCACCGACATCGTGGAAAACTCCCCGCTGGAATGGATGCTCGATGAAGACGATATGGCCGAAGCCCTGCGCCACCTGCAACAGTTCGACCCCGCCGGCGTGGGCGCGCGCGATTTAGGCGAATCATTATTGCTCCAGCTGGCGCGGCAGCAGCCGGACGACACCGTATTCTGCGCCGTGCAACTGGTGAAACATTTCCTGCCCGACATCGCCAAAAGCAGCCTGCCGCAGCAAGTGCGCAAAAAATTCCCCCAATACAGCGCCGCCACCATCGAAGCCGCCCAAGCCCTCGTCGCCTCCCTCAACCCCTTCCCCGCCTACGGCCTTTCCGGCTCCGGCCACACCGAATACGTCGATCCCGACGTGTGGATCCGCCCCGATCCCGAAACCGGCAAATGGATGGTGGGCATGTACCGTCAGGCCTGGCCGCAGGTGCAGCTCAATCAGGAATATTCCGACCTACTCGCCGAATACGGCAGCGAAGCGCCGGAGTTGAAACAAAAGCTCAATGAGGCTAAAGTATTGCTAAGCTCGCTGGAGCAGCGCAAAAGCACCGTGTTGCGGCTGGCCGAAACCATTCTGGAGCGTCAGGCCGATTTCTTCTCCTTCGGAGCCATCGGCCTCGTGCCGCTTACCATTAAAGAAACTGCCGCCAACCTCGGCCTGGCCGAAAGCACGGTGTCCCGCGCCGTGAACCAAAAATATTTGGCTTGCCCGCAAGGCGTATTTCCGCTACGCTATTTTTTCAGCCAGGCAGCCGCCTACAGCAGCGAAGAAGACGGCGACGGCATCAGCGCCAACGCGGTGAAGGCTCTGATTGAGAGCCTGATTGCCGCCGAAGACAAACGCAAACCGCTCTCCGACCAAGCCATGTCCGACCGGCTCGCTCTGCAAGGCATTGTGCTCGCCAGGCGCACCGTGGCCAAATACCGCGAAGAACTCAATTTCCCGCCTGCGCACCAACGCAAGCAGAAAGCCTAGCTTGCCGCCGCGCGCAGCCAACCCACCTGTAAAGGAGTGAGCTATGAACCTGAAAATCAACGGAATCAACATCGAGGTTACCGAAGCCCTGAGAGACTACATCAGCGGCAAACTCGAACGCATTGTCCGCCACAGCGACAACGTGATTTCCGCCACCGTTACCCTGTCGGTGGACAAACTGGTGCAGAAAGCTGAAGTGGATTGGCATATGGCCGGCAAAGACCTGCACCTCGACCAAACCGACAAAGACATGTACGCCGCCATCGACCTCTTGGTAGACAAACTTGACCGCGCTGTACTCAAACATAAAGAGAAAAAACAGCAGCACCGTGTTGAACCCAGCGGCAAGCTGAGCATCGAATAAACTTTGAACCGCCCGATTGGGCATAGATAAAGCAGGCTGCAAAGCCTGCTTTTTTAGGCATAAGTAACAAAAAAGATGCTAAAGCCCCCCGCAAGCCTTATCCTGCAAGGCTTTAAACGGAGTCAAAACTT
>CAUUTP010000047.1:0-15844 GCA_963548155.1 uncultured Eikenella sp. | reverse complement strand
CACACGTTACGGCAAGGCGAGCCAACGCCGTACTGGTTTTTGTTAATTCACTATACATGCACTCAGGCTACCTGAAATCCCTATTCCCCAGCCAGTCTATTCTGCCGCCGATTGATTTCGCCCACCAGCCGCAGCAAAGCATAAGCACTTGCTGCCGTTAGCCAAGCCGACAGCGTAAACAGCAACAGCCTGACACCCCATTCCCCGCCCTGCGTTTCCCAGCCTGCCGATATCTCGGAAAACCGGCTCAACGCCATGCTGCCGAGCAGGCAGAACCACCAAATTTTCAGCCATATGCTGTCCGGCTCACTATCTACCGACCCGTTTACCCAAATTTCCTTCACCGCCTGATAGGGCAGAAACAGATGGATAATCGGCACGAAAAAACCGCCCACTGCCCAAGCCGGGCTCACCTGCATTCCCCGCGCCCCCAAAGCCCGCGCATTGCAGGCTGCGCGGTACAGCCAGCACAAAAATACCAAACCCGAACACAACAGCAAGCCAGTCAGCACCCAAGTTACCAACTCTGCCACTCCCGCTAAACTGTTGGACTCCCCTGCCGATAACTCCAGCCAACCCAGTGCCTTCAGCAAAGCCATCCCTGTCATCAGCAGCCAACCCAATAATTGGCTCAGGCACACCAATGCCGCCAGCAGCTGCGCCAGTTGGGTAAGGCTGCCGTTTGAGCGAAAAGTGTATTCGCGTTGTCGTTTAGTCATCATATTACCCTTTGGGTTAAACAGTTGAGGCTACCTGAAAACCCTCACTATACTTTTCAGGTAGCCTCAACCCCTACAAAACTGACCATCCCAGCAGCTTCAGCAGTTTTCATGCCAAATTGTGTCATTCTGGCCAAGCAAGCAAACGCTACCTGAAATCCATCCAATCTTTTCAGGTAGCCTTTCTGTATTCAAACCACTTCAGGCGACAATCACACGCCCTGTTTCAAGCTGGCTTCGATGAAGTCGTCCAAATCGCCGTCGAGCACGGCTTTGGTGTTGCCGGTTTCGTGGCCGGTGCGCAAGTCTTTGATACGGGAAGAATCGAGCACATAGGAGCGGATTTGGCTGCCCCAGCCCACGTCTGATTTGCCTTCTTCCAGTGCCTGTTTTTCTTCGTTGCGTTTGCGCATTTCCAGCTCGAACAGTTTGGCACGCAGCATTTCTTCGCACACGCGGCGGTTGTCGTGCTGCGAGCGGCTGTTTTGCGACTGCACCACGATGCCGGTAGGAATATGCGTCATGCGAACAGCGGAGTCGGTTTTGTTGATGTGCTGGCCACCGGCACCGGATGCGCGGAAGGTGTCGGTACGCACGTCTGCCGGGTTGATTTCCACTTCGAAGCTGTCGTCCACTTCGGGATAGACGAACACGGAGGCGAAGGAGGTGTGACGTTTGTTGTTGGAGTCGAAGGGAGAGTGGCGCACCAGGCGGTGCACGCCGGTTTCGGTGCGCAACAGGCCGTAGGCGTATTCGCCTTCCAAGCGGATGGTGGCGCGGTTGATACCGGCGATTTCGCCGTCGTCCTGCTCCATGATTTCCACTTTGAAGCCTTTACGCTCGCCATAGCGCACATACATACGCAGCAGCATGCCGGCCCAATCTTCGGCTTCGGTGCCGCCGGCGCCGGCCGTGATGTCGATAAAGCAGTTGTTCACGTCGGCAGGCTGGTTGAACATGCGCTTGAATTCGAGCTCGGCCATTTGTTTTTCCAGCTCAGCCACGTCCTCCTCAATCGCAGCGAAGCTGTCTTCATCACCCTCTTCCAGCGCCATATCGATGAGTAGGCGGTTGTCGTCGATGCCGCTGGCGATATTGTCGAGCGTGAGCACGATGCCTTCGAGCACTTTGCGCTCTTTACCGATTTCTTGGGCACGTTTGGGATCGTTCCAAAGCTCAGGGTCTTCGGAGAGGCCGACCACTTCTTCCAGTCGGTCTTTTTTGCCGTCGTAATCGAGATACACGCGAATTTCGCCGCTGCGTTTTTCTAAATCGGCGAGGGTGTTGTTGAGTAGGTTGATGCGTTCGGCTTCCATGATTATTGTCTGGGTGTTTAATGCGTTAAATTCAGGGGGCGTATTGTAACAGATTCAGGAAGAACGCCCGAAAAGCAGTGGTAGTATTTTTCAGGTAGCCTTTAATCCATGAGGCTACCTGAAAAAGCGCAGCCCCCGAATTCTCCTCTATTTAGAATTCGGGGGCTGCTTTTAGCAGATTTGTCTAAACTGTGTTCAGACCGGTTTGCTGCAACCGATTAGTACGGCTCTTTCAGGTCGAATTTCTTACCAGCAACCTGACCGTAGATCAGCCAGCCGAAGAAGGTTACCAAACCGCCGCCGAGCATAGCTTCGGCACCTGAACCATACAGGGCATAGAAGCTGTAGATGTTACCAATCAGGGCAACGAAAGTGGTTACTTTCAATTCGCCAGCCGGTACGTTGCTGACTTTCTGCATTACATACAGGGCAGACATAGACAATACGTAGGGCACGAGGTTGGTTACCACAGCGAGGTTTACCAATACGTCGAACTGTTCGCTCAAGCTCGGGCTCATGGTCATCAGGGAGAGCAGAGTTTGCACCACGCACAAGATGATCATACCTACCAGCGGAGTGTTAGATTTGGTAACAGAGCTGAATACTTTCGGGAAGTAGCCTTCGTCGGCACTGGATTTAAACACTTGAGCCACGGTGAACTGCCAACCCAACAGAGAACCAGTACAAGCCAGCACCATCAAACCCATTACCACTTTACCGATGGTCGGGTTGAAGATTTGGGCAAATACCAAACCGAATGGGCCATCAGAAGCAGCCAAAGCAGGATTGTCTACAATACCAGCCACCACGTTGGTAGAAACGATATAGATTACCGCAGTCATCATGGTACCGCCCAATACAGCGATCGGTACGTTTTTCTCGGGGTTTTCTACAGCATCGGAGTTAGCACAGGCAGATTCCAAGCCAAGGAATGACCACAGAGTGATTGAGATGGATTTCGGCAGAGCTTCAAACACACCATAGTTATGCGGGTTCCAAGCAGCAGCGTATTTAGCACCATCAAACCAGAACCAACCAATAATGGAGATACCAACCACTGGAATTACCACACCCCACACAGTGAAGCCACCGATCTTACCAGTAATGGAAGGACCACCAAAGTTAGCCACTGTGGTAACCCATACGAAGATAATGGTCCACATGGTTACTTGTTGCGGAGAAAGCTGCCATTCCATCAACTGAGCAAGATAACCCACTGCAGTGATGGCGATAGCGATGTTGGCGATTACCAGGGAAACGGCATAGGTATAGTTGGCAATAAAGTTACCAGATTTACCGAAGGCATACTCGGCATAACCACCCATACCACCGGGGTTTTTACTAAAGCGACCGCACTTAGCGAACGCATAAGCCAAAGCCAGAGAACCACCTGCGGTAACCAGCCATGACAAAATAGAAATCGTACCAACCTGAGCCAATTTGGTCGGCAACATGATGATGCCTGAGCCCATCATATTCACCATGGTGAGAATGGTCAGTTGTACCACACCCATCTTGTTTTGAGAGGTTGACATAATACTTAATCCTTCTTAATGCGGCAGGCGGGTTTGGCCAATATTCCGGCGAAGCCTGCGCTGCCGCGCAATCAAATTTATCTAACAAAGGCTACCTGAAACCGTTTCAGGTAGCCTGATACGGCTTATTAGCCTTTAACCACTACGTGACCGAAGGCACGGCGGCTGCCGTCTTCCACAGTCTGCAGATATACACCTTGCAGCTCGGGTTCGAAACCAGGCAAGCAGTTGATGCCTTCTTCGAGAGCCAGGAAGTATTTCTGCACTGCACCGCCCCAAACTTCGCCCGGGATGGTGCACAGTACGCCCGGAGGATAGGGCAGAGCACCTTCAGCAGCGATTTGACCAGCGATTTCGCTCAAGCGAACCAGTTTCACTTCGTTGCGGATGAAGGCTTGCTGTGCATCGTAGGGCAACATGGCTTGTTTCGGCCAGCCGTCGGCACGGAACATCTCGCTCTGCAACTGTTTCATGTTGTTGCGTTTGTAGAAGTCGTGCATTTCTTGGCACAGGCGACGGATGGTGTAGCCTTTGTAGTACTCGGCGTTGCGACCGTATACAGTGGGCACCACTTCGCTCATCGGGCTGTCGGCTTCAATGTGTTTTTCGAAGCGAGAGATCAGAGCAACCAAGTGTTCCATCTTAGCCAGATCTTCGGCCGGGGTCATCAGGAACAGAATGGAGTTCAAGTCGCATTTTTCCGGAACGATACCGTTATCGCGCAAGAAGTTGGCCAAAATGGTGGCCGGTACGCCGAAGTCTTCGTATTCACCGGTTTCCACGTTGATACCCGGAGTGGTCAACAGGAATTTGCACGGGTCAACAAAGTATTGGCCTTTACCGTAGCCGGGGAAGGAGTGCCATTTAGCGCCCGGTTCAAATTCGAAGAAGCGCAGGTCGTTGGCAATCTTCTCGGTCGGGTAAGATTCCCACGGTTTGCCGTCGATGGTTTCCGGAATAAACGGTTTGATCAGTTTGCAGCTTGCACGCAGCATCTTACGAGCTTCAATACCTACGGTTACGCAGTCGCGCCACAGATTGCGGCCTACCTCGCCATCCAAAACTCGAGCGTTCACGTCCAGAGAAGCGAACATCGGGTAGAACGGGCTGGTAGAAGCATGAATCATGAACGCATTATTGAAGCGTTTGTGGCTGCAATAGCGTTTCTGACCTTTAATGTGGCTGTCTTTTTTGTGAATCTGAGAAGCTTGAGAGAAGCCGGCCAGTTGTTTGTGTACGGATTGGGTAACGAAGATGCCAGGATCGTTTTCGTTCAGTTCCAGCAGCATCGGTGAGCAGTCGCGCATCATTGGGATGAATTGCTCGTAACCTACCCAAGCAGAGTCGAACAGAATGTAGTCGCACAAGTGACCGATGCGGTCTACTACTTGGCGAGCATTGTAGATGGTACCGTCGTAAGTACCCAACTGAATAATAGCCAAGCGGAACGGACGTTCTTCTTTAGCACGTTCCGGAGCAACTTTAGCCAGCTGTTCGCGGATGTAGGCTTCTTCGAAGCAAGCGTTGTCGATACCGCCGATGAAGCCGTAGGGATTACGAGTAGTTTGCAGATAAACCGGAATAGCACCGCCAGTGATCAGCGCGCCAATGGTGTTAGATTTGTGGTTGTTACGGTCGAACAATACCAAGTCGCCTTTAGCCAGCAGGGCGTTGGTTACCACTTTGTTAGAAGAGGAAGTACCGTTCAGAACGAAGTAGGTCTTGTCGGCATTAAACACTTTAGCAGCGTGTTGTTGAGCTGCACAGGCAGGACCTTCATGAATCAGCAAGTCGCCCAAGCGAACGTCGGCGTTGCACAAGTCAGCGCGGAATACGTTTTCACCGAAGAATTCGTAGAATTCGCGACCGGCAGGATGTTTACGGTAGAACTGACCACCTTGGTGTCCCGGGCAGTCGAACTGAGCGTTACCGATACCTACATACTGCTTCAGTGCGCCGAAGAAGGGAGGAGCAAGTTTAGAACCATATTGGTTTACGGCAGTGTCTACTTGGCGGCCGTAGTACTCTTCGTTGCCGCGGCCCAATTGAATCACACCGTTCACACGGGTCAACAGGCTTTCAGGTACGCTTTCACCAGGTTGCAGAGCAACAAATACCGGAATGCCGAAGCCGGTGGCTTCAACCTGCTCTACAGCCTTAGCTGCATCAGCAGTAGAAGCAACAACAGCACCAATACCTGCGAGGTCGGCACCTTGCACGTCCACCACATCTAACTGAGTGGTGAAGCCCTGTTGAACAGACGGGCTAGCCGCTACTTTCAAAAACGTCATATCAAACTCCTATATGTTAAAAACACCACCGCCAAATCACAGCGGCAGCAATGGGAAAAACTCTTTATTTGGAGTGATGAGTGTATGTTTTGCGTTTTTTGTGTAGTTTTGTGAATCAGCCTTCTGGCTCTGCACCTCATCTAAACAAATTTTAGCACTTTGCTTTTTATTAACCAAGTAACAAACTGCTGAATTCCAATGCGTTTAAATGAATGTGGCTCACATCTCTATTTCTTCTATTGCCAACATAGCGCAATTCTTAAAATTTTTTTCTTACTGCGCGGCGAAATAGTAGCATAACTGCCAAACAACTGCCAAATGTTTTTCACTAGAAAAACAGCAGAAAACGCCTCTATTGGCCGTAAGTCTATTATTTGTAAAAATAAGTTATGTAAAAATTTCTTTACATGAAATAGGAAATATTCCTGTTCAGAAGGAAAATCCGGCTGAAAAAGCTAAAAAGGCTACCTGAAATTTCAGGTAGCCTTTTTATTAGCGCATTATTAAAACCATGTTATCAAATGGGCTGGGTATTTCTTTCCAGCCATTCTTTGGCTGCGCCTTCAGTGTGCGGAGCAAGTTTTTCGCGTACAAGAGCATGATAGTCATTGAGCCAAGCAGCTTCTTCATCACTCAACATACTGCGTTCAATTAACTGCGTATCAATCGGGCACAGGGTAAGCTGCTCAAAGCATAGGTATTGGCCAAATTCGGTTTCCTTCGGCTGTTTCACGCGGCGATGCACCACCAGGTTTTCAATACGAATACCCCATTTGCCTGGACGGTACAAACCAGGCTCATTGGAGGTAATCATATTTTCTTTCATGTTATTGCACTTGAGGCCGGAGGTATTGTAGGCAATTTTCTGTGGGCCTTGGTGCACATTGAGGAAATAGCCCACACCATGTCCGGTACCATGGCCATAGTCGCACTGCTCTTTCCATAGCGGTGCACGGCAGATAGCATCCAAAATCTGGCCAGATAGATTTTCCGGGAATATGGCTTCAGCCAAGGCGATATGCGCTTTGAGCACGAGAGTGTAGTCGCGCTTCTGCTCGGCAGTAGGCTTGCCGATGGGGATAACGCGGGTAATATCAGTCGTGCCATCCAGATAGTGTGCGCCGGAGTCGATCAGCAGAATGCCCTGCCCTTTGATGGTGCTATGGTATTCGGGGGTGGCAGCATAATGCGGTAAGGCAGCATTTTCATTGAAGCCGGCAATAGTATCGAAGCTGAGCGAAATGTAATCGGCCTGACGGCTGCGGTGGTCGATTAACATGGTGTCAATATCCAGCTCGGTAACGGTTTCGCCGGCAGCCAGTTTCCGCTCCAGCTCGGCAAAGAAGCCGCACAAAGCCACACCATCGCGCACCATGGCGTTTTTAGTGTGCTCGATTTCAGCTTCAGGCTTGCAGGCTTTAAACAGAGTGCTGGGATTGATGTTTTCAATAACACGTACGCCAGCGGGTAGTTTACCCAAAGTGTAAACGGCGGTGCGATCGGGATCGACCAGGAGGCTGCCGCTGAGTTTGCCCACGGCATCCACCACGCTGCGGTATTCGGCCACATCGATTTTGGCTTCGCTCAGCACTTTGTGGCAAGCATCGGTAAGTTTGGCGGGATTCACAAACAGAGTGGCCCGTTCGGCATCAATCAGCAAATAGGAGATAAACAGCGGATTAAACGGCACGTCGTTGCAGCGCAGATTAGTAATCCACGCGATATCGTCGAGCGAAGAAACCAAATGGTAGTCTGCGCCAAGTTCTTTCATGGCAGCACGCACACGGGCAAGTTTTTCCGACACGCTCTCGGGTTCGAAACGGGCTTCATGCACGAAAATCAGATTCTCCGGCAAGCCAGGGCGGTCGTGCCAGAAGCTGTTGAGCAGATCAATATCAAGCCGCAGATGGATGTTCTTCCTCGCAAAATCGGCTTGCATTTCATGCTTGAACGAGAGTGATAGACCATCTGCCGGGATACCGACTACAGAGTTTTCAGGTAGCCTTTCAGCCAGAGATTCAATCATAGTAGGATAGCCCTGGCCCAGTTTTTGCAACACAAAACCGCTGCCTTCAAGCTGGCGTTTAGACTGTTCCCAATAGCGGCTGTCCACCCATAATTCGGCAAAATCGGCGCTCACGGCCAGCGTACCAACCGAGCCGTCAAAGCCGGACAGCCAAATACGGCCGCGCCAATGTTCGGGTAGGTATTCGGAAATATGCGGGTCGGCGGAGGGCGCGATCCAAACATCGATCTTCTGTTCTTTCATCGCTTGCCGCAGGGCGGCGAGACGTTGCGCGTGAATATTACTCATAGCTTACTCCTTTGACAGTTGCTGGAAAGATGCTGCTGATGCAAGGTGTTGCTGCTTTAAACTTGCCTGATTGAAGTGTGCATGGCTACCAGCTATTGTTTTCATATTAAGTACCGCCGGCAACTGTAAGGCTACCTGAAAATGACTCGCTTGCAAAGCAGCAAATATAATTTTCAAATGCAAAATCCATACATCATCTTGCTCAACACGAGAGCATAAAGAAAACCGCTGCGGCAACATTGGCCTACAGCGGTTTTAATGATTGGATAGCTTCAGGCTACCTGAAAATTATTTCATACCGAATACTCTTCTTCCTTCTATACCAGACCAATTTGACTTATGGAGAAAAATAATTCGTCTGAAATGATTTAATCTACATCACGCAGCATACGGTTCAACATCGGCATCATCACCATCAGCAACACGCCACCGCCGATACCCAATGCACCGAGCAGGACGTAAAACTCTACAGCTTTTTCCGGCACATAGCACTCGTCCACCAACACCCCACCCAAAGTGAAACCCAGCGACAAGGTCAGGAAATTGAACGACACCATCTGCGTTTTAAACGATTGCGGTGCGATTTTGGTGGCAAACGACAGCGAAATCGGCGAAAGCAGCAATTCAGAAATGGTGATGGTGAGCAGCAGCAGCGCCATGATGGTGAGCGGCATCACTTTTCCGGTCGATAAGAACGGGATGAAACACAAATAAGACACGCCCAAAATAATCATGGCCATGGTGAATTTCATCGGCGTTCTCGGCTGACGGTGGCCCATTTTGGTCCACAAAGCTGCCATCACGCCGGCAAACACAATCACCCACAAACTCTGCAAAGAGCTCAACCAAGCCACGGGAATTTCAAACCCGCCCACCACGCGCTGTGAAGTTTGGTCGAAATACACGGTAACCACCGTGAACACCTGCGACCATACCGCCCAGAACAAGCACATCACAATAAACAGCGGCACATAGGCCAGCATATGCTGTTTCTCGGTTTTGGTAACCTGAGAATCGCAAAACAGACGTACGAAATACAGCAGGCTGGTAAGAATTACTGTACCCAATAGAACTTGTGAGAAGTTATCCAAACGCAGCAAGCCAGTGGCGATACAGCCACCGATTACTGCCAACCCGGCAGCAGCCACACCGAGTGCAACGCCGTATTTCTGTTTGGGCAGCGGATTGGCCGGCGGGGTATGCGGCAGGGAAACACGGCCACGCCAGTATTGCCACAAACCAAAAGCCATGCCCACGGCAGCAGCGCCGAAACCATAGTGGAAACCGAATTGCACCTGCAATACGCCCACAATCAGCGGGCCGACAAAGCCGCCGATATTGATGGCAGTGTAGAAAATGGAAAAACCGGCATCGCGCAAATCACGTGTGGATTCAGACTCATATAGTGAACCCACCATCGCACCGGCGGAAGACTTCACCCCGCCACTGCCCAAAGCAATCAGCAACAGGCCGATCACCAAACCACTCATATTGGGCAAGGCTGACAATACAACGTGCCCCAGCATCACCACCACGCCAGACAAAAACAGCGTTTTTTCTGCGCCCAAGATACGGTCAGACAGCCAACCGCTCAGGATGGTGGCCAGATAGATACTGCCGTTATATGCACCCACGATGCCGGCAGCCTTGGTTTCATCCATGCCCAAGCCGCCCTTGGAAACCTCGTAATACAAATAAATCAGCAGGATGGCCTGCATGCCGTAAAACGAGAAACGTTCCCACAGCTCGATGTGGAATAAAGTACCCAGCTGGCGCGGGTGGCCGAAAAATTTGCCTTGATCTTCTCCACCCGTGGGGGAAGGAGTGGCAAGCTGTTCATTGGTTGGTGTAGTCATAAGGTGTTCCTTACTAATGATCTGTTTTTCTATGCCTGAATACAGGCTACCTAAAAAATGCTGCGTTGCGCCCATCCAACCATGGCAAGCCTGCTTCCGGCCAAGCGGCACTGTTGCAACAAAAAAATAATTCCTCCTTTGGCAGAAAAATACGGGCGGTATCCAAATGAAAGCCGCATCCGTTTTCTCTTGCACAAAGGGGGACTTGGTGCGACAAATATTAGTATGCACTGCGCCTGCGTGCAAGCATAAATTTGCATTTCCCAACATTTATTTTCCCAGCGGCCAAACCAAAATGCTTTACAGGCGCCGAATACCGTGCCTTTCGGGGATTTTCGGGCAAACCGGATAGAGTGTGCCGCCTAGTGATTTTCTCGTTCTTATATAGCGGTAAAGGCTACCTGAAAATGTGCGTTGGGGTTTGCCCACGTCGGCATAGGGGGCAACGGCCACATGGGCATCGGCCAATACTTTTTTGCTGTCGGCATCGAGCTTGGCCTCATCCACAAACAGGGTGGCTTCTTTGCCGCTAATCAGCAGATAAGACAGGAAAATCGGGTCGTATGGTACGTCGCTGCCGCGCAGGTTGGTAATCCAGGCGATATCGTCCAGACCGGATACCAAGTGGTGGTCGGCACCAGCTGCCTGCATGGCTTGGCGGATGCGTTCGATTTTCTGGGCGGTGCTTTCGGGCACAAACTGGGCTTTCTGGGCGAATACGGGCTTATCGGATGCGCCGGGGCGGTCGGTCCAGATATCGTCCAGTAAATCAATATCGTGGCGCAGGCTGATTCCTGCTTTGCCCAGCTGGCTTTCCAAATAGCGTTTTTCGCTCAGCGACAATACATCGGGAGCAATGCCGACCACAGCGCCGGATTTCAGGTTTTTAATCAGGGAATCCACATGGGGCGTGCCGGTAACGAGTTTGCCCAGCACGGTGCCGGTGCCGGCTAGGCAATCTTCTGCGTGCTCCCAATAGCGGCCGTCCACCCACAATTCGGAAATATCGGCGGTGGTAATCAGCGTGCCGGCGCCGGTGAGCCAGTAGCGGCCTTCCCAGCGGGCTGGCAGGTATTCGGAAAGATGCGGGTCGGCGGTGGGGATAATCCAGGCGTCGATGTTTTTTGCTTTCATGGCGGCGCGCAAGGCAGCCAAGCGTTGAGCATAAGATGCGGTTATTTCAATTACTCCTTGTATAATATGTATTTTTTTAATTTCCCACTGCAACAGTAGGCGCAGCTACACCCCCGGCCTGCAATCGGGTGCAATCGGATACGGGCGGAAGTGTGGAAAATTAAGTTTGAATCGGTTGAATGAGCGTCGCTCCGTAGAAACTTCGCTCCATGATGCTTTCGCTATGTTGAAGTTGCATTTTCAGGTAGCCTCACTTTGGAGTCTGTTGAGGCTACCTGAAAACCGCTAGGCTTTAATCTACGTCGTGCAGCAGTTGGTTGAGTTTCGGCAACAGTAGCAGCAAGATCGCAAAGGAACCGATGCCTAAACCGGCCAAGATAATGAAATACTGGGTAGCTGTATCATCTGTATAGAGCTGGTCACCCAGCACCCCGCCCAGTGTGAAACCGAGGGAAAGGGTGAGGAAGTTGAACGCAACCATTTGGGTTTTAAACGCTTTCGGCGCAACCTTAAGTGGCAAATGAGAGGGAAATCGGCGAAAGCAACAGCTCAGAGATAGTGATCACCAGCAACAACAACATTAAGACAAAAAACGGCATCGGCGTACCAGAAGAGAGGAAGGGTACGAAGCCTAAGTAGCCTAAGCCCAGCAGCAGCATGGCTAAAGTGAATTTCATCTGAGATTTCGGCTGACGCGTGCCCATTCTAGTCCACAAGGCCGCCATCACACTGGCCAGCACAATCACCACCAAACTCTGATAAGTCACCAGCCAAGCCACCGGCACAGTAAAGCTGCCGAAAGTGCGCGGCACAGTTTTATCGAAATACAGGGTTACAGAACTATACACTTGGGAATAAATCGCCCAGAACAGGCACATGGCAATAAACAGCGGCACATACGCAATAATATGGCGCTTGTCGGCCTCGGTGGCCTGTTTATCGTTAAACATCATGAAGAAATAACCAATACTGATGCAGCTTATTGCTCCCAGCAAAATACTGGAGAAATTGTCCAGACGCAGGATATTGGCTGCAATCAAACCGCCAACAACAGCCACGATAGCTACAGCCATGCCGATGGCTTTACCGCGCTGCTCTTTGGGCAATGGATTGGGCAGCGGCAAGTCCGGTAGTTTACTCTTACCTTTAATAAAGAGAGTCAAACCAATCGCCATACCCACCACCGCACCGGCAAATGCCATGCGGAAACCCATATTGGATTGCAGGTAGCCTGCCACTAGTGAGCCACAGAAACTGCCGATATTGATGCCTGTATAGAAAATGGAGAAACCGGCATCGCGCAGATTACGAGTAGATTCATCTTCATACAGAGAGCCCACCAAGGTGCTACAGGCAGATTTCACACCACCACTACCCAAGGCGATAAACGGCAAACCAGCCAAACTACCCACACCAGAAATCATCACCAACAGGATATGCCCCACCAGCATGGTGGCAACCGCAAAGAATAAAGTATTTTTAGACCCGATCACGCGGTCGGCTAGCCAACCGCCGATAATGGTGGAAAGATAGATACTGCCGCTATAGGCGCCAACAATACCCACAGCCAGCGCCTTAGGCATAGCCAAGCCGCCTTGGCTCAATTGATAAGACAGATAAATTACCAGAATGGCCTGCATGCTGTAGAACGAGAACCGTTCCCACAGCTCAACTTGGAATAGTGTTCCCAGCTGATGCGGATGGCCGAAGAATTTTTTCTCGGTCGACGTACTCATTATTAACGCCCTTAAATATTACTTATATTTGTAAATACAGCAACATCCATCCAAATCATCTGTGCGGCACGGGGCTTTTGGCCATACTACTCCAACACATCAAATTATCTTTATTGCAAACCAACCCCATGCTTCACACAACGACCTTGCAAACTGCTACTGTTTCGGGAATCTGCCCGAAGGCAGATTCCCGGATCGCTCTTACACACAAAGCTAGCTGATACATTAGTCCACATCGTGCAGCAGGCGTTTGAGCATAGGCATCATTACAAACAGCACCACGGCAGAACCGATACCCATACCGGCCAACATGATGTAGTAGCTGGTGGCCGATTCGGCAGTATAGAGTTTGTCGCCCAACACACCGCCTAAGGTAAAGCCCAAAGACAAGCTTAGGAAGTTGAACGATACCATCTGGGTTTTAAACGCTTCAGGTGCAACTTTGGTAGCGAATGACAAGGAAATCGGCGAGAGCAGCAGTTCGGCCACAGTCAGCAGTACCAATATAACCATCAACACAACAATCGGCATTGGCGTACCAGTAGACAAGAAGGGAACGAAAGCCAAGTAAGCGATACCTGCTACCAATGCGGCCAAGGCGAATTTCATCTGAGATGAGGGCTGGCGTTTACCCATTTTTGTCCACAATGCAGCCATGGTACTTGCTAGCACGATAACGCTTAAGCTCTGGAAAGTAACTAACCAAGCAATCGGTACTTCAAAACTACCAAACTTGCGCGGTACAGTTTCTTCAAAATATACAGTTACCACACTATACATCTGCAAATACATCGCCCAGAACAAGCACATCACCACGAACAGGGGAACATAGGCAAGCAGATGGCGTTTGTCGGCCTCGGTGGAGTTTTTGTCACCAAACATCACGAAGAAGTAACCAATACTGATCACGCACACCAAACCCAACATCACGCTGGAGAAGTTGCTCAAATTCACCAAGCCTGAGCCGATTGCACCAGCAATCACGGCCAAAATAGCCGCCACGATGCCAATCACTTTACCGCGTTGTTCTTTAGGCAGAGGATTAGGAATCGGTGTTTCCGGCAATTTGCTGCGACCTTGCAACAAAGTAATCAAACAGAGCACCATGCCACCCATGGCAGCGGCAAAAGCCACACGGAAACCGTATTTAGGCTGCAGATAGCCCACCAGCAAGGTACCAATAAAGATACCTACGTTGATGGCAGTATAGAAAATGGAGAAACCGGCATCGCGCAGTTCACGTTCTGATTCATCTTCATAGAGCGAACCCACCATGGCACTGGCTGTGGCTTTGAAACTACCACTACCCAAAGAGATGAATGGCAAGCCAATCAAGCTGGCATAGCCTGGTAGTAATACGAGGAGGACGGTACCGCCAAGCATCACAACGGTGGCCAACAGCAGGGTATTTTTGGTGCCGAGCACACGGTCAGCCAACCAACCACCCACGATAGTGGTCAAATAAATACTACCGCCATACACACCTACAATACCTGCAGCGAGTGACTGATCCATGCCCAAGCCACCGCCTTGGGTAGCCTTGTAATACAGATAAATCATCAAGAGAGATTGCCCGCCATAGAAGGCAAAGCGCTCCCACATCTCAATGTAGAACAGCGTACCCAACTGTCGCGGGTGGCCGAAGAATCTTTTTTCGGTCGACGTAGTCATCATAGCGTCCTCTTTAATAGGGTTCACTTGAAATCCGGCCAACCCGCCGAGTTACCTGGCGTTACAGCACTGAGACATCTGCCTTACAACATAAAAATGCCAGTGTTGGTATTCGTTGAATCGGCCATACTCTGTACAACGGCCACTTGCCGTTGCCGTTACAGTACTGCCGTCGGGTGATAAAGCTGCCGCCGAGCGGCACATGCTTTGACATCTCGGTTGGAGTAATGCAGCACAATTGCCGTATCAACCGAGAAAATTGTTAATGCAATCTTAATCTTCGCAATAATATTCGTCAAGAAACATTAACTTTTCCCATTGATACAAGTCACAAACGCCACAATAACTACCATATCACGCTTGTTTTCACTCAGATAATTTCACTGCTCAATAAAAATATCTTTTATTAAATTATATATTTAAATTAATTAAATCTATAAATAAACCTTCCGCCAACTGCAATGGCTGCCCATCTATTTTTGAAAACTTTTGTAAACATAAAAAGATATAGCCCTTATGGTTTGCTAAAAACTAAATCTAATTTTAGGCCGGTAATGTGTTCGCCACCCATGATATGAATTTGATTGCTACATTTTGGGTTTTCATGCCGTTAGATGGTTATCTACTTTTCAGGTAGCCTTTCTCTTGAAAAGCCGGCCATTTGCCTGATATGTATGCTATCTATCCACACCATAAGAGGAAAACCAACCATGATCAGCACTATCATCATTGGCTTCATCATCGGTATTTTGGCTAAATTTCTGTATCCTGGCGGGCAACGCTTGGGCATCATCATGACCACTCTGCTCGGCATCGGCGGCTCAGTGCTGGCCAGCTGGGTTGGGCAAACGATGGGCTGGTATGCCATCGGGCAGCCTGCTGGCTGGATTGCCTCCACGCTGGGTGCCATGGGTATTTTGGCTATCTTTGCAAGCCTGCGGAAATAAGGTCTCTGTCTCACCAAACAAACAAAAGCAGCCTCAACCGATAGCGGTTGGTAGGCTGCTTTGTTCGTGTTGGCGTGGTGCAGTAACTGTATTTGAGACCTATAGTGTTCACTCACCCCGCTGAATTAAAAGCTCACTGCCTTATTTTGATTTATATATTTGCGCAATAAAAGGCTACCTGAGACCTTTGCAAAATTCCCCAAAATCCCCTAAATTCCCATCAAGACATTTAGGGGATTTCTCATGAGCACCTTCTTCCAGCAAACCGCACAAGCCATGATTGCCAAACACATCGACCGCTTCCCACTATTGAAGTTGGATCAAG
>CAUUTP010000046.1:0-15961 GCA_963548155.1 uncultured Eikenella sp. | reverse complement strand
TGTGTACTGTCTGCGGCTCGCCGCCTTGTCCTGATTTAAATTTAATCCACTATACGTTGCAGCAGGCAAGTATCGCTATAAAACCTGGCTGCGAGCTGCTGCCAGCAAAGCCTCGCCTTCATTTGGAAAAAATAGAGGCTACCTGAAAGTTTCAGGTAGCCTCTGCCCGCCAAACCACTCCGTACCCCCCACCTAAAAAAAACAGAGCCACCATTTCCGGCAGCCCTGTTGAGTTTGCGTTTGCTATTTCCCTTTGCGCTGTAGTTGCCGCTGCAATTTGTGCGCAAGCATAAACGCGATGTCGGCAGACTGGGAGGAGAGCACGGTGAAGTGGCCCATCTTGCGCTTCGGGCGGGCATCTTTTTTGCCGTAGAGGTGCAGGCACACGTCTGGGCGCTGCAGGAGCGGCAGCCAGTTTACTTTGCCTGCGGGCAGCCAAATATCGCCCAAAAGATTGGCCATGCTACAGCAGGAGAGCAAGCGGGTATCGGCGGGAGGCAGGCCGCACATGAGGCGCACTTGCTGCTCGAATTGGTTGCTGGCGCAGGCATCCAGGGTGTAGTGGCCGGAATTGTGCGGGCGCGGGGCGATTTCGTTCACAATCAATTTGTGGTCGTTGCCGATTACAAAGATTTCCACCGCCAGCACGCCGACATAATTCATGGCTTCGGCCAGCCGGCAGGCCATTTCCTGCGCCTGCTTCTGCACTTCGTCCGGCAGGCGGGCGGGCACGATGGAGTAGGCCAGGATACCGTCTTCGTGGCGGTTTTCGGCGGGCGGGAAGCATTTCACCTGCTGGCTGTTGAGCCGGCACACGATCACGGAAATTTCGGAATGCAGGTTGAGCATTTTTTCCAGCACGCAAGGCACACCGCCAAGCTGTCTGAATGCAGCACGGGCTTCGTCCGGGCTGGACACGCGCACCTGGCCTTTGCCGTCGTAGCCGAGCATGGCGGTTTTGACGATGCCGGGTAGGAGCGGCTCAACGGCTGCGTCGGTGAGGTCGGCTTCTTGGTTAACGGGCAGGTAGGGCGCGGTTTGGAGGCCGGCCTTGGCTATCCAGGCTTTTTCCTGAATACGGTTTTGGGCAATTTCCACGCTGTCGCCGCTGGGGCACACGCGGGTTTCCAATGCCAAGGCGCGCATGGCCTGGGCATTGACGTTTTCAAATTCGGTGGTAACGGCGGCGCAAGTGGAAAGGTCGGCCAATGCGCCGAGGTCGTCATACGGGGCGCAGATGTGTTTGTCGGCCAGTGCCGCGGCGGGAGAATTGGGATCGGGATCGAGCACGGTTACGCTGTAGCCCATTTGTTTGGCGGCCACGGTAAACATCCGGCCCAACTGGCCTCCGCCCAAAATGCCCAGCATGGCGGGCGGTAAAATCGGCGTTGTTTTTGCTTTGGTCATGTTCCACTTTCTGCACCCTACGGGGCGCGCTGTCGGCCGGGCTGAAGCAAACGCCAGCCTCTGTTTGCTTATCGTTCCGGCGGCGGCTGGCGGTTTGTTTACTTACAGCAAACACATCTCTTTAATGTAGTGTATTGTACTCAAATCTAGGCACCAAGCCTAGTGCAGACAGACTACACAGCAGGCAATTCATTGATTTGTATGCCTTTCCTCAAATAGGCTACCTGAAAATATATAAACTGCTTAACCATTGGTTTAGCTTCGCAGAAGCTCGTCTGCTTTCGGCAAACTCATTTTAGCTTCGCAGAAACTCGTCCGCCTTCGGCAACCTCGTTTTCAGGTAGCCTTCCGTTCCATCCCGCCCTTTTCCGTTATAATCGGGTCATCTTTTAATCCACCCAAACAACGGACACGCACCATGCAAACTGCCCTTTCGCAAATCCCGCTTCACGGCTTCACCATTGCCAATAACCGCCCCTTCGTTTTGTTCGGCGGCATGAACGTGCTGGAAAGCCGCGATTTGGCTATGGAAATTGCCGAAACCTATGTGGAAATCTGCCGCAAGCTGGATATTCCCTATGTGTTCAAAGCCAGTTTCGATAAGGCCAACCGCTCCAGCCTGCATTCTTTCCGCGGACCGGGTTTGGAAAAGGGTTTGCAATGGCTGGCCGATATTAAATCGGCCTACGGCGTGCCGGTGATTACCGATATCCACGAGCCCTACCAAGCCGCACCGGTGGCGGAAGTGGCCGATATTTTGCAGCTGCCGGCCTTTTTAAGCCGCCAAACCGATTTGGTGCACGCCATGGCGCGCACCGGCGCGATTATCAACGTGAAAAAGGCGCAATTCCTCGCTCCGCACGAAATGCGCCACATCATCAATAAATGCCTGGAGGCGGGCAACGATAAAATCATCTTGTGCGAGCGCGGCTCTATCTTCGGCTACAACAACTTGGTGGTGGACATGCTCGGCTTCGACACCATGAAACAGATGAACGTGCCGGTGTTTTTCGACGTGACCCACAGCCTGCAGCAGCCCGGCGCACGCAGCGATTCGGCCGGCGGGCGGCGTGAGCAGATTGTTACTCTGGCACGCGCCGGTATGGCGGTGGGGCTGGCCGGGCTGTTTTTGGAAGCCCACCCCGATCCCGAGCAGGCCAAGTGCGACGGCCCCTGCGCCCTACGCTTAAGCCAACTCGAGCCTTTCTTGAGCCAGCTCAAGCAGATTGATAATCTGGTGAAAGGTTTTGCCGAGCTGGATACGCATTAACCCCCCTGATAAGGAGTGTCATCATGACTACACAACCCGATCCCACCTACCCCGTGCCCACTGCCAACACGCCCACGCCCGAGCAACGCAACTATATGTATGTGATTTACGGCCTGTATGCATTGGGTGTAATCAGCTTTGCCATGCCCACCATCATCGGCGCCATCTTGGCCTATGTGAAGCGTGACGATATGTGCGGCACGATTTATTTTGACCACATCCAATTCCTGCTGCGCACTTTTTGGGGCAGCCTAATCGGCTTTGCGGTGGGCTTCCTGCTGGTCATTACCTTTATCGGCGCGATTCTCGGTGTGCCGCTGCTGGTGGTGGTTTGCTTCTGGTATCTCTTCCGCGTAGTGGTCGGTATCGTGCGTTTAATCGACAATCAACCCGTTACGCCGGACGGCTGGCTGATGTAAATAAAGGCTACCTGAAAATAGCGTTTTCTGTTTTCAGGTAGCCTCTCCCCATCTCTCAAGGAAACCCCATGCAAACTTGGCACGAAGCCATCGGCGCGGAAAAACAGCAGCCCTATTTCCAACACATTATCCACAGCGTGCACAACGAGCGCGAAGCCGGGCAGATTGTGTACCCACCCGCCGCCGACGTGTTCAACGCCTTCCGTGCCACCGAATTCGGCCGGGTGCGCGTGGTCATCCTCGGGCAAGACCCGTACCACGGCGCCAACCAAGCGCACGGGCTGGCCTTTTCCGTGCGCGAAGGCGTGGCCGTGCCGCCATCCTTGGTGAATATTTACAAAGAGTTGGCGCAAGATATCCCCGGCTTTCAAATCCCCAAACACGGCTACCTGCAAAGCTGGGCAGAACAAGGCGTGCTGCTGCTCAACACCGTGCTCACCGTGCGCGCCGGCCAGGCGCATTCCCACGCCGCGCTGGGCTGGGAAACCTTCACCGACCACGTGATTGCCGTGCTCAACGAAGGGCGCGAGCACTTGGTATTCATGCTGTGGGGCAGCCACGCACAGAAAAAAGGCACCATTATCAACCGTGCCCGCCATCTGGTGCTCACCGCGCCGCACCCCTCGCCACTCTCCGCCCACCGCGGCTTCTTCGGCTGCCGTCATTTCTCGCAGGCCAATACCTATTTGCAACAGCACGGCCTGCCGCAGATTGATTGGCAAATTTGAGCCACTAATACCCCATGAATTTCCCCGCCCACTGGTTCCCCCTTCCTTGGCTGCTGGCCGCCGATGTGCTGTGCCTGCTGCTGTTTGTCGCTGCCCTGCGCCCGGCCTTGATAGCATGGCGCACACACCGCCAAGCAGCGTGGGTTGGGCTGTTGATTATGGCGCTGTGCTGGAGCCTGCGCGCCGCACCGGCCGGCGGGATGCTGGGCGGGTTGAGCTACCATCTGCTGGGTATCGGCTTGCTGTCCTTGATGATAGGCATCCCGGCAGCGTTCTGCCTGGCCGTTTTGCTGCTGTTGCCCTATATCTGGCTGTGGCAGGGCGTGGGCGATTTAAGCGTGGCAGGGCTAACGGTTTTGGCCGGTATCGTGCCGCCGCTGGCCGGCGTGGCACTGGCACGGCAAATCGTGCAACGGCTGCCGCGCAATCTGTTTATCTACATCTTCCTCAACGGCTTTTTTGCCGCTGCCGCCGGCATATTGCTCAGCGCGGCGGCCAACAGAGTGTTGCTGTATCTGACCGGGGTATTCCCCACCTCCATCTTGCTGGATTCCGTACTGCCGGTGTTCTTCCTGATTGCCTGGGGTGAAGCCTTTCTCACCGGCCTGCTTTGCGCCATTTTCATCGCCCTCAAGCCGCATTTAATCTCCACCTTCTCCGATGCCGACTATCTGCGCCAAAATGCGCGGCAAATCTGGAAATAGGCCGCTGCAAAGGCTACCTGAAAACCAGTTTTTCAGGCACAATACGGCCTGTTCGGCATCTTGCATTGCCGGCCTTTTATTTTAATTTTGTTGAAGTCCATGTTTTCAGGTAGCCTCTGGCCGGGTTTCCCGGCAGCCGCCTACTCTTGAAACACTTTTCGTGGCATTTTATCGTGCCGGTTTGCGCACAACTCAAGCGTATCACCGGCCTGCTTTAACTTCGTTACCGCCTATATCTTCAGGTAGCCTTCAGCCTTTGCCGGCTAGATTTATCCAAACCGCCACCAAAGCCTATCCCCATTCCCCGCAGCCGCCCACCGCGCAGCTGCCACACGGAGCAAATATGAACAACCCCTTTACCAATCTCGGCCTTAGCGCCGAAATCACCGCCGCACTGGCCGACCAGGGTTATGAGCAGCCCACCGCCATCCAAACCGCCGCCATCCCCAAAGTATTGGCCGGCCACGATCTGCTGGCCGCTGCCCAAACCGGTACCGGCAAAACCGCTGCCTTCATGCTGCCCAGCCTGGAGCGCCTGCGCCGCTACACCACCACCAGCACCTCGCCCGCCATGCATCCGGTGCGCATGCTGGTGCTCACCCCCACCCGCGAGCTGGCCGACCAAATCGACCAAAATACCGCCGCCTACATCAAAAACCTGCCGCTGCGCCACACCGTGCTGTTCGGCGGCATGAATATGGACAAACAAACTGCCGACCTGCGCGCCGGCTGCGAGATCGTGGTGGCCACCGTAGGCCGCCTGCTGGATCACGTGCAACAGAAAAACATCCGGCTGGATAAAGTGGAAATCGTGGTGCTCGACGAAGCCGACCGCATGCTCGACATGGGCTTTATCGACGACATCCGCCGCATCATGCAGCTGCTGCCCAAACAGCGCCAAACCCTGCTGTTTTCCGCCACCTTCTCACCCCCCATCCGCAAGCTGGCGCAGGATTTTATGAATCGGCCCGAGCAGGTGCAGACCGCGCCGCAGAATACGGCCAGCGCCAGCGTCGAGCAGCACATCATCGCCATCGACACCGCCCAGAAGCGCAACCTGCTGGAGCGGCTGATTGTGGATTTGCACATCAATCAAGTGATCGTGTTCTGCAAAACCAAGCAGAGCGTCGATCAGGTAGCCCGTGACCTGAAACGGCGCGGCCTCAGCGTAGCGCCGATTCACGGCGACAAATCGCAGCAAACCCGCTTGGAAACGCTCAACGCCTTCAAAGCCGGCGAGCTGCGCGTGCTGGTGGCCACCGACGTGGCCGCACGCGGGTTGGACATCGCCGAGCTGCCCTTCGTGATCAACTACGAAATGCCCACCCAGGCCGAAGATTATGTGCACCGCATCGGCCGCACCGGCCGCGCCGGCGCCGAGGGTGTGGCCATCTCACTGATGGACGAAGACGAGCAGAAAATGTTTGAAGCCATTAAAGAACTCATCGGCAAAGAATTGCCGGTGGAGCGGATTGAAGGCTTCGAACCGCGCTGGTGGCAACATCAACAGGAAGGCAGCCGCCCTGCCGCCGAGCACTCCTCACGCGATACACGTGAACCGCGTGAAGCACGCAACGGCCGCCGTGGCCGTAATGCAGACAGCCGCAGTAAAGCCTCTGCACGCAGCGGCAGCTCCGAAAGCCCCGCACAAGAATGCGGTCGCATCCCAGGCCGACGCCACCGCAGCCGCCGCCACCGCCCGGTTTGCGCATTGGTACTGCCGAACTATGGCGCCGACAGCTGAACATTTTGCCTACCCTCAGCGCATGCGCCTGCCTTAGCGTGACAGAGCAGCACAATCCGCTCTCTGTACACTCGCAACAAAAGTGACGGAATTTGTCAGTATGCTGGCTCACCCAGGGCATACTTTGTAGGCTACCTGAAAAATAAACGGTCACCGGCTTTCAGGTAGCCTCAAACCTTTACAAAGCGCATGATCTGAGCGCAGCTCAAAGCAAGCAGAGACGAAATGTGCGGGTAATATTTCAATCTTTTCCAAGCGTTCGAGAAGCGTGGCGTGCAGAAACGTACCTACAATAGGCTTGTAAAGGTTTCGGCCTTTTTCAGGTAGCCTCAAGCTGCATATTCAGTAATGATATTTTTCAGGTAGCCCCTATTCTCCTGCCGCAACAAACTATTATGGATATTCAAGACCAAAGTAACGAAAGCCTTGCCCTGCCGCCGCACTCCATGGAAGCCGAGCAGTCGGTATTGGGCGGGCTGATGGTGGATTCCTCCGCCTGGGACCGCATTGCCGGCACCATCTCGGAAGAAGACTTCTACCGCTACGAACACCGCCTGATTTTCCGCGCCATCGCCCACCTGGCCGAACGCAATCGCCCGGCCGACACCATTACCGTGGAAGAGGTATTGCAGCGCGAAGAGGTGCTGGAAGAGGCCGGCGGTTTCGGCTATCTGGTGGATTTGGCACAAAATACTGCCTCTGCCATCAACATCTCCCGCTACGCCGAAATCGTGCGCAGCCGCTCCATCATGCGCCAGCTCGCACAAGCTGGCACAGAGATTGCTAGGAATGCTTACAATCCTCAAGGTAGGGACGTCAAACAAATGTTGGACGAGGCGGAAGCCAAAATCTTTAAAATTGCCGAAAGCACCAGCAGAGTGCAACACGAATTCTTAGAGATGCCTGCCATGCTGAAAGAAGCCGTCGCCAAAATCGACAAGGCTTACTCAAGGGAAAATAAAGACGATGTAACCGGCATTCCGACCGGATTCATCGATCTGGATAAAAAAATAGCCGGTTTGCACGGTGGTGATCTCATCATCGTTGCTGGAAGGCCGGCAATGGGGAAAACCGCTTTTTCATTGAATATCGCGGAAAACGTCGCTATCAGTACGCACCTGCCCGTTGCCATCTTCTCGATGGAGATGGGCGGGGTGCAGCTGGTAATGCGTATGCTCGGTTCAGTTGGGAGGCTGGATCAGGGCTTACTCAAAACCGGTCAATTGCAAGACGAACATTGGGCTAGGCTCAATGACGCTCTACACAAACTGTCAGACGCCCCCATCTTTATCGACGAAACCCCTGCCTTAAATTCACTGGAAGTCCGCGCCCGCGTGCGCCGCTTAGCCAGAAGAAAAGGTAAATTGGGGCTAGTGGTTATCGACTACTTACAGCTGATGAGCGGCACCGGCCACAACAGCAATAACCGTGCGGCGGAATTGGGGGAAATCTCCCGTTCGCTCAAATCGCTAGCCAGAGAGTTGGATATTCCGATTATCGCCCTCTCACAATTGTCGCGTACTGTTGAATCCCGCACCGACAAACGCCCCATGATGTCCGACCTGCGTGAATCCGGTGCCATCGAGCAGGATGCCGACTTGATTATGTTCATGTATCGTGATGAATACTATCACCCCGATACTGACAAAAAAGGCATGGCTGAATGTATCATCGGCAAACACCGTAACGGCCCCACCGGTAAAATCCCGCTGGTGTTTACCGGCGAATTCAGCAAATTTGACAATGCAGTACATACTGGGCATACTTACTTTACTGAAGAATAAGAACAATCTTACTCAATCCACCTTTTTTTGTGCCCCATTTCCCATTTTAAAGTGATGGCCATGAAGACACGACAACATACACAGGGCTTTACCCTAATAGAACTGCTCATTACCCTAACCCTGATCGGAATTATGGCTACAATTGCCATGCCAAGCATGAGTAACTTTATCGCTACACAAAAGTTAGGTAATCGAATCAGCCAAATTACAACTATTTTCCGATTTGCCAGAACTGAGGCCGTACGCAGAAACAGTCCTGTTATCATCTGTGGCGGCATTAAACTTAAATCTGATGCCAAGCCCAATAATGGCTGCGATAAAGGAGGTAACTCCTTATTGGCGTTCATTGACAAAAATGGCAATAATGACTATGAAAGCGGTATTGTAAGTCCTAGCAATGACATGGACTTACGTTCGGTATTGATTAGTAATGAGTCAATAACAATTAGCAGTCTTGATATTGCACTTAGCAACCCAACTACCGATAAAACCCGCTTTATTTATATGCCAAATGGCACTTTTGGTGTTGGTCAGTCTAATGGCCAATACACATACTCTTCTAATTACATCAGAATAGCAGCTAGTGATGGAAAGCACGTCCGCATGGCTTTAATTACACCAAGTGGGCGAGTGATAACCTGCAACGGAAATATGACTCCTTCTGAATTCAATTCATTAACTGCAAGTAGCTATGCAACCTATTGTGCTTTATCTTAAAGCTTGAAGGAATAACCAGCATGTCTAATCATAAATTCATATTAAAGCCAGCACATCTTAATCAAGGTAGTACTCTATTAGAAGTACTCATTTCTGTATTTATTATGGCATTTGGCATTATGGCTCTTATGCTTGCACAATTAAAATCTGTGGGTAACGTCCGTGAAGCAGAAATGCAAACTCGTGTTGCTCAGGCCGTACAGAACCTATCTGCTGGTATGTTAAGCAACCCTGATGTAATCAATAATATTGGCACTCACTCAGCTGCCACAACCAAATTCACCTACACCGACTATAATAAATCAACACAAAATATTACTCCTACATCATCTGCCGTCGATATTACCGTATGTGGTAATGCAACCGGCATAAAGCGTAAGGCTCTCATCGCCTGCCAACTAAATGCATTTACTGCAGAACTGCAAAATGCATTACCCAATGCGACCGGCATTTCATATGCAATTACTAGTACCTCTGGTGATACGCCCACTACTACAATCGAGGTAAAATGGACAGAAAGTAATGGGGATACTCAAAATTCCGATGACTTTAACTATAGCTATAGTGCGGTTGTAGGAGACTAAATTATTATGAAATATCATCTATGCCGCTCTCCAAAGAGCAAACCACATATTCCAAATTTTCAGGCAAAACCACATGGATTTACTTTGATTGAATTCATGGTTGCTAGCTCGTTGGCATTGGTTGTTTTACTTGCCATTGGTATTACATATGGTATTACCAGTAGAATGCGTACAAACTCTGAAAGCCGTCTAGCTGCACAGCAAGACCTGCGCAATGCCTCAGAGTTAATTCTCCGCGACGCCCAAATGGCCGGCTCCTTTGGTTGTTTTAATATGGGGAATTTAGTACAAAAACAGATGCCTACATCACCTCATTCTACTGATGGCTTTCAATCCAATACTGCAAACTTTAAACTGGTTCTAGATGATCCAGCTTACAGTGGAATTAGTATAATGAATGCCAACACGGCTAAAAATACATTTAATATTTCTGGGTTCGTACCAAGTAATTCCTCTTCAGCACTAATTTTCGTATACGGGCAAAATCTTACTCCTGTCACAGAAGTAACTAATCCTACAGCAAAAGATGCTCCTAAAGAGTTAAGAGATGTTGCTAATGCTGGTGGCCCTATCGCTTTATCTTCTTGTGGCCGCATGTATATTGGTAATGGCAATACCCTTACTAATAACGGGAATGACCTAGTCATTGGCTCCAGTTTCGGTGGAGGATCAATTATTTCTCACTTTAGTGGTCCTGACGTTTTTTATCTCCCACAAACCACTCTATCCCAAGTCTATGGAGTTGCCTACGTTATTGGTCGAATTCCTAATGTTAACACCACAGCTGATGCTTTATATCGATTTACCCTGACACCAAGTGGTTCATGGGGGAACCCTCAATTGATGGTTTCTAACATCCAAGGAATGGATATCCATCAATTATATGCAGGCTGCAACAATACCAATACTTCTGTAACTTTCTCCAGCAACCGTACAACATTAGGAAATGCACCTGATGTAACTCGTATTTCTATGTTGCCAACCATTCTTGAAATGCGCTTGCAGCTTAATAATAACGCAGATACATATGGTACCGTTAACCAATATTTAATTAGAGCTAATGTTCGCGGAGGAAACGTATGCGCCAATCAATCGTAACTCAAAAACAACAAGGTTATACTCTATTCATCGTACTAATTATGATGTTGGTTATTGCACTAATTGTTGTTGCCAGCATGCAATCAACCAATACGGAAATGCGCATCAGCTCAAATGACGCGGATAGGAAATACGCCTTCTCTCTCGCTGAACAAGCACTACGGAATGGTGAACAACGTATTGTAGCTGAGCAAAATAAAGCGTTTACTGCTGTAGCCAATAGTGACTCTTGCAAAGATGGCATTTGTGGTGGTAAAGCATCTGATTCTATGCCTGTTTGGAAAAGAAGTGATTCCGTAGATCTAAATGAAGCAAACAAAGGTAGACACTGCTTAAAAAATCAATCGTCCAACACTAATAATGCTTGCTATATGGTAGAACGCTTGGGCGAAATTGCTGACCAAAACTATAAAAATGTTTTCCGTGTCACAGCCCGTGCATGGGGGGCCAACAATAATACAGTGGTCACTTTGCAGTCTTACGTTGAATATTCTGGCAAATGACAGGAATGTCCAATGAAAAAGAAAACTAGAGGCTTCACACTTGTAGAAATGATGGTTGTTATAGCCATAATCAGCATACTGGCCGCCATTGCTATGCCAGCTTATCAGTCTCATATTGAGAAAACACATTTAGCTGCCGCTAAAAACCATTTATTAGATATAGTTGCCCAAATGAGGCAGAATAAGCTACGTAACAATGGTAGCTATTCAACTGCAGGGCTCACTACCTTGGTTAATGGTAAGAATAGTGATTCAAAACGTAAGTATAATTTTGTATCAGCTCTAACAAACAGTGCAGATATCAACACCTACTACGTATACCTTCAGCCTAGGCAAAATGGCTATACTAAATCACTATATATTACTGCTGCGGGCACTATCTACGAGTGTAAAACTGTAAGTGAGGCACAAAGTAAATCACCTTCTTGTATGATGATTAACAAATAGGTTTTATTTTATATAACTAAGCCGGCTACTTGATACCAAGTAGCCGGCTTCTTATTCTTATCTATCGTAACTGTGCCCCAACAGTTTCAGCAGCAGCAATCAACCTCTGCACGATCTCTTCAACCGTATCATCTGTCAAAGTGCTTTCAGCGTCCTGCAAAATCACTTTTACTGCCATGCTTTTCATGTTTTCAGGTAGCCCTACTCCGCGATACACATCAAATAGCGTCACTGCCTGAATCAATGAACTCTTCACTGCCAAAAGTGCTTTCAAGAGGTTATCATACGACACCGCCTCCGGCATCACAAACGCCAAATCCCTGCGCACCGGCTGGAATTTCGATACTGCCTGATAGCGCGTTTTTTCGCGTTCCAACACGGCAGCCATATCGATTTCAAATACCAGCGGCGCCTGCGGCAAGTCGTATTTTTGCAGCCATTTCGGATGCAATTCGCCAACAAAGCCGATGACTTGGCCGTCTGAAGCAATATTGGCGGCGCGGCCGGGATGCAGGGCGGGATGTTCGGTTTTGACGAACTCAACTGCTTTGTTTTTCAACAGATTTTCTACATCTGCCTTGATGTCGTAAAAATCCGCGTTGCGCGTTTTCTCGCCCCATTGTTCGGGCATCGCCGCGCCGTACCACAGGCCGCCGATGCGTTCGTTTTGCACAAACAGGCCGTCTGAACCTTTGCTGAACACGCGGGCGATTTCAAACACACGCACGCGGTTTTGTTTGCGGTTCAAATTGTTTTGCAGAATTTCCACCAAGCCGCCGATGAGCGTGGAACGCATCACGGCATACTGCGCCGCCAGCGGGTTTTGCAGGCGGATGGGATTGGCGTTGGCGGCAAAATCGTGTTCCCACTGCTCGTCAACGAAGGCATAGCTGACCACTTCGCGGTAGCCGCGCGCCGCCATTTCGTTATAAACGGCAAAACGCGGACGGCGGGTTTCGGGCAGCGCCAGCATTTTCAGACGACCTGACGTGTAATCGTCGGGGATATTTTCATAGCCGTAAACGCGGCCGATTTCTTCAATCAAATCGGCTTCGATTTCGATGTCGAAACGGAAACTCGGTGCGGTAACGCGGAAGCCTTCCGCCGTTTTTTCAGGTTGCAAGCCCAAGTGCTGCAAAATGGTTTCCACCTGTTCGGCAGGAATGTCCACGCCCAACACGGTTTTCAGACGACCCAAACGCAATTCAACCTGCTTCGCTTCAGGCAATTCGCCCAACGCTTCCACCATTTTGCCCGCCGCACCGCCGCAGATTTGCAAAACCAATTCGGTAGCGCGTTCGATGGCATCAGCCTGCAAACGGTAATCCACGCCGCGCTCAAAGCGGAACGACGAATCTGATCCAAAACCGTATTGGCGCGATTTGCCGGCAATGATTTCAGGCGCAAACCAAGCCGCTTCCAGCACGATATTTTGTGTGTCGTCTGAAACCGCGCTTGCCGCACCGCCCATCAGGCCTGCCAAACTCAACGCGCTTTTTTCATCGGCTACCACCAATGTGTTTTCAGACAAAGAGACGGTTTTCTCATTCAGGCATTCCAGCGTTTCACCTTCACGCGCGCGGCGAATGTGCAGGCTGCCTGAAAGTTTGTCGGCATCGAAAACATGCATCGGCTGACCAATTTCCAGCATCACATAATTGCCAATGTCCACCAGCGCGGAAAGGCTGCGGATACCGCTGCGTTCCAAACGCTGCTTCATCCAATCCGGCGTAGCGGCGCGCGCGTTCACGTTTTCAATCACGCGGCTGATAAAGCGGCCGCAATCGGCAGGCGCATCAATCTGCACGGGCTGTTTGCGGCTGCCCGTGATGGGCGCGGCATGGATTGCAGGCTGCTTGAACGCGCAACCTGTCAGCGCGGACACTTCACGCGCAATGCCTTTGATGCTCAGGCAGTCGGCACGGTTCGGTGTGATTTTCAGGGTGAACACCGTATCGTCCAAATCCAGATATTCGCGGATGTTTGCGCCGACGGGAGCGTCTTGCGGCAGAATGTGCAAGCCGTTCACGCCGTCGTCGGGCAGACCGAGTTCGTCGGTAGAACACAACATCCCGTTCGACACCACACCGCGCATCTTGGTCGGCTTGATTTTGAAATTGCCCGGCAACGCCGCACCCGGCAGCGAACACGGCACTTTGATGCCCACTTTCACATTCGGCGCACCGCACACAATCTGCACCAACTCCCCCGTACCCGCATCAACTTGGGTAACGTTCAAACGATCGGCATCAGGATGTTTTTCAACGGATTTCACTTCGGCAATCACCACACCTGTAAACGCAGGCGCGGCAGTCTCGGCTTCTTCCACTTCCAAGCCGGACATGGTTAACAAATGTTCCAGCTTATCGGCGGAAAGTTCGGTATCGGCTTGGGTTTTCAGCCATGAGTAGGAGAATTGCATGTTATGTTCTCAATCAATTAATTAACTTTTTTTATCAGATTTTGATTTCAGACGACCTGTTTGCTTGGTGGGGTGCAGGCTGCTTTCTAACTTTGTTGGGGCTATTGCTTTCAGGTAGCCTTATTTAGATTTCTGCGGTGTAGGCTGCTTTTCCATGTTCAGGCAGCCTGCATAATCATTTCGCAAACTGTTTTAAAAAGTTCAAATCGTTATCAAAAAACAGTCGCAGATCGTTCACGTTGTAACGCAACATAGCAAAACGGTCGAGACCGATGCCGAAGGCGAAACCGGTGTATTTTTCGGGGTCGATATTCACGTTTTTCAACACGTTGGGATGCACCATGCCGCAGCCGCCGACTTCCAGCCATTTGCCGTTTTCGCCCATGATGTCGATTTCGGCGGACGGTTCGGTGAACGGGAAGAAAGACGGGCGGAAACGTACTTGCAAATCATCGCGTTCGAAAAAGCGGCGGATAAAGTCGGTAAACACGGCTTTCAAATCGGCGAAGGTTACGCCCTCTTCTACCCACAGGCCTTCAGCTTGGTGGAACATGGGCGAGTGCGTAGCATCGCTGTCGACGCGATAAACGCGACCAGGGGCGATAATGCGGATGGGCGGCTCTTTTTTGTCGAGCATATAGCGGATTTGAATCGGGGAAGTGTGCGTACGCAAAACATCGCCGTTTTCAACGTAGAACGTATCCTGCATGGCGCGGGCCGGGTGGTTTGCAGGAATGTTCAGGGCTTGGAAGTTGTGGAAATCGTCTTCGATTTCTGGGCCGTCTGCCACTTCAAAGCCCATGCCGTGAAAGAGTTCGACTACGCGCTGCAAGGTCAGGGTTACGGGATGCAGACCGCCATTTTCCTGCACACGTCCGGGCAGGGTAATATCGAGTGCTTCGGCGGCAAGCTGGGCTTGGAGCTTGGCTTCGGCCAACTCAGTGCGTTTGGCATCGTAGGCGGCTTGGAAACGTTGCTTGCATTCGTTGATGAACGCGCCGACGGTTTTTTTCTCTTCGGGCGGCAGGCTGCCGAGCTGTTTGAGCAGGGCGTTGAGTTCGCCGGTTTTGCCGAGATACTGGGCTTTGACAAGTTCGAGGGCTTGCTGGTCGGCGGTGTTTTGGATGGCGGCAATGCCTGCGGCGGCAATTTGTTCTGCGTTTTGCATGTTTTATTGTGAAATGATGGTGAGAATGAGATGGCACACCTACAGGCTACCTGAAAAATCTGGCAGTAGAACCCAAGGTGGGAAAGGCCGCATTTTAGCCGAAAATGGGCTGTTTTTATAGCAGACCGGCAAAGCGGGCGGCGGATAAAAAGCTAGGCTTTGCCCTGCATATTGTAGTGTTCGATTTTGAAACCGCCGTTACGGTAGGCAGCAAAGCGGCGGCGGGCGGCGGCAAGCTGGGTTTCACTGCGGCCAACGATTTCCAGCACACGTTCCGGCGTATTCGGAGCATCGCTCCACAAGTCTGCCGATAAATTCAACACCACCAGGCTGCTGTCCGCTGCAGGCAGAGTTTCACCCTCGGCCAGCAGTATCGGCGGTTCTGTCGGGCAAGGGTTTTCTTCGGGCAGCCAAATTTCGTGCGGCAGAAAGCTTTCGGCCTCGAATGACCACAGTTGGCGACTGAGGGTTGCCAACTGTTCCGCACCACTGCTCCAAACCAGTACGCGGCAGCCGGCTTCAACTGCACGCTTGGCCAATCGGCAGGCAAAGATTTCTAAGTCGGCAACGTGGGTGTAGAACGTAACGGTGGGCATGAGGCTACCTGAAAAATGATTGAGGAGAGTGGACTGGCAAAACTGGTTTATCTGCGCTCTGCCCTACGACGAAAGCTACCTGAAAATAGCTTTACGGAGCGTTTAGATTTTCAGGTAGCCTGTTCATTGCTAGCGAAGACTTGTGGCACTTAAGGAGTGTTGCCTTGCGGCAAAGGCCACCTGAATTGGACGATTAGGCTAGCGACTACCTGAAGTGATGTTTTGGTGCAGCCAAAGCTGAGTTTCTGTGAGACTAAAACGACTTTTCAGATATCTCGAACTTTCAGGTAGCCTGTTGGCACTCAGTGTTGGTCTAGCCAGCGTTCGGCATCGAGAGCGGCTTGGCAGCCGGAGGCCGCGCTGGTGATGG
>CAUUTP010000045.1:0-16094 GCA_963548155.1 uncultured Eikenella sp. | reverse complement strand
GCGTAGATGTGCGGCACGTTGGTGCGCATTTGTTTGTCCACTTCGATGAAGCCGCGTTCGGTAACGGCCACGCCGGCTTTTTCAGCCGAGCAGAGTTTGCCGTTTGGCGCGCGGCCGGCAGCCACCAGCACCAAGTCGTAGCGTTGCGGCTCTTTCGGCGCTTTTTCGCCTTCAAAGGTTACATAGATGCCGTCGGGCTTGGCTTCCACGGCCACGGTTTTGGTGTTGGTCATGATGTTGTCGAAGCGGTGGGCGTTCATTTTTTCCCACACTTTCACCAAGTCGCGGTCGGCGCCCTGCATCAGGCCGTCCATCATTTCGACTACATCCAGGCGTGCGCCCAGTGTGCTGTACACGGTGCCCATTTCCAGGCCGATGATGCCGCCGCCGATAACCAACATTTTTTCCGGCAGCTTGCCGCCGTTTTGACGCAGCTCCAACGCGCCGGTGCTGTCCACAATGCGTGGGTCTTCAGGAATGAAGGGCAGTTTCACTACGCGGCTGCCCACGGCGATGATACAGTTTTTGAAGGCAACGGTTTTTTTCGCGCCGGTTTCGGTGGCTTGCTCGTATTGGGTGGATTCGGTGAGCGACACTTCGATATGGTTCGCACCCACGAATTGGCCGTTACCTTGAATAACGTCCACTTTGCGGGCTTTGGCCATACCCGCCAAGCCGCCGGTGAGTTTGGCGATGACTTTTTCTTTATAACCGCGCAACTCGTCTACATTGATTTCGGGTTCGCCGAATTTGATGCCGTTTTTCACCAAGTGTTTCACTTCATCAATCACGGCAGCATTGTGCAGCAGCGCTTTAGACGGGATGCAGCCCACGTTCAGGCACACGCCGCCCAAGGTGCTGTATTGCTCGATGATGGCGGTTTTCAAGCCTTCGTCGGCTGCGGCAAATGCGGCGGAATAACCGCCGGGGCCGCCGCCCAATACCACCACGTCGTATTCGGCATCGGCAGAACCGGCAAACTGTGCCGCCTGCGGTGCGGGCGCAGCGGCTTTAGGGGCTTCCGGCGCCGGAGCGGCGGCAGCTTTCGGTGCTTCGGTGGCGGCAGCCGCACCGGCGGCTTCGATCACGGCAATCACGCCGCCTTCGGAAATTTTGTCGCCCACTTTCACTTTCACTTCTTTCACCACGCCTGCGGCTTCGGCCGGCACATCCATAGTGGCTTTGTCGGTTTCCAGCGTAATCAGGGTGTCGTCGATAGCGATGGTATCGCCTGCTTTGATTTCCACGGCGATGATGTCTACATTTTCGTGCCCGCCGATGTCGGGTACTTTCAATTCGATTAAGCTCATTGTGTTGTGCCTTTCTTGAGTATTAGACTAATTAACAAAGGGCTACCTGAAAAATGGAATGCCGCCATGCGGCCAAGTTTTTGGCATTCAGCCCGATTAATTGCTCGACGGGGCGAATTATAACGCACTTCTTTGCCTTCCCCGCAGCTTTATCAACACGGGTTTTGCTGCTGCAGGCGCAACGATGTCGGGATAGGTATATAATAGGCTTCTGATTATCCAGTTTTCAGGTAGCCTCAAATGACTCAGCCACTCTCCCCCGAACAGCCCGCCAGCCGCCTCGAAGCCTTCCGCCAAAACAGCATCTACCTTCTGCCCAATTCGTTCACGCTGACGGCCTTGTTTTGCGCATTTTTCGCCATCACCCAATCCATGCACGGCCACTACGAGACGGCAGCGGTGGCGGTGTTTGTGTCGATGCTGCTCGACGGCATGGACGGCCGCGTGGCACGCTGGACCAACAGCCAGAGCGCGTTTGGCGAACAGCTCGACAGCCTGGCCGACATGGTGAGCTTCGGCGTGGCGCCCGCGCTGATTGCCTACAAGTGGCAGCTTTTCGAGTTCGGACGCATCGGCTATTCGGTGGCTTTTATCTATTGCGCCTGCGCAGCTTTGCGCCTGGCCTTGTTCAACACTTTAATCGGCAAGGTGGACAAACGCTGGTTTATCGGCATCCCGAGCCCGACAGCAGCCGCTTTGGTAATCGGGCTGGTGTGGATGGATCACAACCTGGGCGGCCTGCCGCTGGCGCGTTGGTGGTGCTTGATCATCACACTGTTTGCCGGGCTTTCGATGGTAGCGCAGGTGCGGTTTTGGAGCTTTAAGGAAATCAACGTGCGGCGCAAGGTACCGTTTTTCGGACTGCTCTTGGCCGTGATCGGCTTTTTGGTGATTACTTGGGAGCCTTCATTGGTGCTGTTCCTGCTGTTTCTGGCCTACAGCTTGTCGGGCTATGTGATGTGGTTTTGGCAGCGCGACCGCAAGCAGAAAGAACAACAGGAAGCAGAAAAAGAAACAGAGGCTACCTGAAAAGTGGTAACAACCTGAATTGATAGGTAGGCAAGTGCCAAGCCAAATTGGGCTGAACGGCTAAAGGCTACCTGAAAATTCAAAGATGAAACGCCGCTGCCGATTTGCTTTCCGGCAGCGGCTTTATAGTGGAGGCAAAGCAATGTGGAGCATGGAAGTATTGCTGCCGCTGGCATCGGTGGGCGCGATAGCAGGATTTTTGGCCGGGCTGCTGGGCATCGGCGGCGGGATGATTATCGTGCCGATTGTGCTGTGGGTGCTGGGCAGGCAGGGCATCACAGGCGAGCACGGCCAGCATTTGGCGGTAGGTACCTCAATGGCGGTGATTGTGTTCACCACCTTTTCCAGCGCGCTGGCGCAGCAGAAGCAAGGCGCGGTGCGCTGGGAATTCGTGCGGCGTATGGCGCCGGGCTTGGTGGCGGGCAGCCTGTTGGGCTCGCTGGTGGCACACCGGATTCCCACCTTCGGCCTGCAGATATTGTTTATTGTGTTTTGCTATTCGGTGGCGGCAAAAAACCTGTTCCAGCTCAACCCGAAACCGGCAACCACGCTGCCCAGCGGTCGGATGCAGGCGGGGATTGGCGGGCTGTTCGGGCTGCTGTCCAGCTGGGTGGGTATTGGCGGCGGATCGTTGTCGGTGCCGTTTATGATGTATTGCCGCGTGCCGGTACATCAGGCGGTGGCTACTTCCAGCGTGTTGGCCTGGCCGATTGCGGCAGCGGGAGCGCTGGGCTATCTGCTGTCTGGTTGGAATGTGCCGGGGCTGCCCGCGGGCACGGTGGGCTTTTGGTATGTGCCGTGCATCGTGGTGCTGGGGGTGTGCACGGTGCTGTTCGCGCCCTTGGGCGTAAAAGCGGCGCACCGCCTGCCGCCGGCCGGTTTGAAGCGGGCATTTGGGGTGTTGATGGTGGTAATTGGCAGCCAGATGCTGTGGAAATTGCTGCATGGAGCATAGAGCCAGACGCCATCCTTCAGTATAAGTTTTCAGGTAGCCTGCAAACCGAGTATGCCAAGCCAAAACCGATAAATGCAAAAATCCGTATCCGAACAAGCAATCGCGCGGAAAACTTGCTAAAATGCCGTCCGCCAGCCGCACGCCCCTTTGGGCGGGATAAAAATCCGTAGCGGCCAATATATTGATAGTGAATTAGATTGGAGAACCAAATGGCTGTTGAACGCACCCTTTCCATCATCAAGCCCGATGCCGTGGCCAAAAACGTTATCGGCAAAATCTACAGCCGTTTTGAAAGCAACGGCTTGAAAATCGTGGCTGCCAAAATGAAGCACCTCTCCCGCGAGGAAGCCGAGGGCTTCTACGCCGTACACAAAGAGCGCCCGTTTTTTGCCGAGCTGGTGAAATTCATGACCAGCGGCCCGGTGATGGTGCAGGTGTTGGAAGGCGAAAACGCAGTGGCTAAAAACCGCGAGCTGATGGGCGCCACCAACCCGAAAGAAGCCGCTCCCGGCACCATCCGCGCCGATTTCGCCTCCTCTATCGATGCGAATGCCGTGCACGGTTCCGACAGCTTGGCCAATGCCGCCATCGAAGTGGCCTATTTCTTTGGCGAGCAGGAAATCTGCCCGCGTTAAACCGGCCAAGCTGCAGGCTACCTGAAAGTTTCAAACGTGTTGAAACGCAGTTTTCAGGTAGCCTTTAAGCCTTTATATACAAATCATAAAACCTAAGAACACAACCAGCCGATTTGCGGCGCTCATATGAAAACCAACCTGCTCAACTACGACCTCGCCGGCCTCACCGCCCATTTCGCCCAAATGGGGGAAAAACCCTTCCGCGCCCGCCAAGTGATGCGCTGGATGCACCAAGGCGCAGCCGGCGATTTCGACGAAATGACCGACCTGGCCAAATCGCTGCGCGCCAAGCTCAACGACAGCGCGCAAGTGGGCGTGCCCGCGCTGATGGCGGCGCAGGAAAGCCGCGACGGCACGCGTAAATGGCTGTTGGATGTGGGCACCGGCAACGGCGTGGAAACCGTGTTCATCCCCGAAACCGACCGCGGCACGCTATGTATTTCCTCGCAGGTGGGCTGCGCGCTGGAGTGCACTTTCTGCTCCACCGGCCGCCAAGGCTTCAACCGCAACCTCTCCACCGCCGAAATCATTGGCCAATTATGGTGGGCAAACAAAGCTCTGGGCGCCACCCCCAAAGACGAACGCGTAATTTCCAATGTGGTGATGATGGGCATGGGTGAGCCGCTGGCCAACTACGATAATGTGGTGACTGCGCTCTCCATTATGCTGGATGACCACGGCTACGCCCTCAGCCGCCGCCGCGTTACCGTATCCACCTCCGGCATGGTGCCGCAGATGGACAGGCTCAAAGAAGATATGCCGGTGGCGCTGGCCGTATCGCTGCATGCCCCCAACGACGCCATACGCAACGAAATCGTGCCGCTGAATAAAAAATACCCGCTCAAAGAGCTGATGGCTGCCTGCCGGCGCTATCTGGTTAAAGCCCCGCGCGACTTCGTTACCTTCGAATATGTTATGCTCGACGGCGTAAACGACAAACCCGAACACGCCCGCGAGCTGCTGGAATTGGTTAAAGACGTTCCCTGCAAATTCAACCTGATTCCGTTTAACCCCTTCCCTAATTCCGGCTACAACCGTTCCAGCGATGAGAATATCCGTGTATTCCGCGATATCTTATATCAGGCAGGCTTGGTGGTTACCGTGCGCAAAACGCGCGGTGACGACATCGATGCAGCCTGCGGCCAGCTGGCCGGACAGGTACAAGACAAAACCCGCCGCCAACAAAAATGGCTGCAATTACAAGTTGTGAAAGGTTGATTATCATGAAAAAAAGTTTAATTGCCTCCCTGACGACGCTCGCCTTGCTCGCCGGCTGCGGTGGCATCACTATCCACACCGGTAACAAAGAAGTGCGCAACCGGCCGGAAGAAATTGCCGCCATCAAAACCCAGCTGGCCATCGAATACATGAATTCGCATGACTACCGTGCCGCCGTGTCTGCAATTGAAGAAGCCCTGCAAGCCCAGCCGCGCAACGAAAATGCCTGGTTGGTGCGCGCCGAGATTTATCAATATTTGAAAGTGCCGGAAAAAGCAGAAGAAAGCTTCCAGCGTGCCCTGGCTATCAAACCCGACAGCGCAGAAATCAACAACAACTACGGTTGGTTCTTATGCAATTCCGGCGGCCGTGCAAACCAAGCACTGACTTATTTCGACCGCGCCTTGGCCGACCCCACCTACCCCAGCCCGCAGGTAGCCTACATGAACAAAGGTATCTGTAGCGCCCGCTTGGGTCAATATAACCTGGCTATGGCCTATCTGGAACGCTCCCAGGCTGCCGATCCTAGCTTCGCTCCCGCACAGAAAGAAATGGCACGCGTGCGCATGATGGAGGGCAACCTAGGCGAGGCCGACCGCCAGTTCCGTCAATATCAAAGCAAGGTAGACCGCCTCAGTGCCGACGACCTACTATTGGGCTGGAAAATTGCCCGCACCCGCGGCCAAACCCAAGCCGCCTACGAATACGAAGCGCAGCTGCGCACCAACTATCCGTATTCGCCTGAACTTCAAGAAATTACCACAGGAAGACCCCAATGACCGAGATCTCAACCCCCCAACTGGCCGCCGCTGAAGAACTGGGCAAACTGTTGCGCCACAACCGCGAACAGCAACAACTGTCGCTTGGTGATGTGTCGGAACACCTCAAACTGCCCGCCCGCCAGGTGGAGGCGTTGGAAAACGCCGATTTCAGTAAATTGCCCGAGCCCGTGTTTGTGCGCGGCTTTCTGCGCAGCTACGGACGCTACCTGAATTTGGACGAAGCCGTATTAAACAACTATCTGGAGCAGATCGTTGCCCCCAGCCAATTCCAAAGCCCCTCGGCCAAAGAAGATGGCAATGTGAAGATGACTTACCACAACGCTCCGATTAAAAAGCCCTTCCCGCGCTGGATTTTCGGCGTGGCCGCCGCTGCCGCGATTGTGGGCGTGGTGGTGTTGTGGCAGATGAAGTCCAACACCGAACATCAAAAACAGAATGCCCAAACCAGCATTCCGGAAAACCAAATCTTGCCGCCCAACTTAGACAGCAGCAATGTACAGGTGTTGCCGCTGCAAGACGCCTCCGCGCCTGCCGCCTCCCTGCCGGCAGTTTCAGGTAGCCAGCCGCAGCCGGTGGAAAATCCGGTGTCTGCACCGGCCGCTGCTGCAGGCATCCAATCGGCTCAGGGCGAATTGGTGCTCAAACTGCGCTTCCGCTCCTTCCTCACCGTAACCGATAAAGACGGCCAAATGCTGGTAAGCAAAATCGTGCCTGCGGGCAGCGAACACCGCTTCTCCGGCAACGGCCCCTACCGCGTACGCATCGGCTTTGCCAAAAACAGCCTGGCCAGCTACAGCGGCCGCGACATCAATGTGGCCGAGCACATGGTCGACCAAAAAACCGCCGCCTTCACTGCCGGCGGCTCAGACGATGCCGCCAAACAATAATATCCGTTTATGAACACAACCCTTCCTTCCCGCCGGCACACGCATCAGGTAGAAATCGAACACATCACCGTCGGCTCCGGCTCGCCGGTAGTGGTGCAATCGATGACCAACACCGACACTGCTGATGCCGAAGCCACCGCTTTGCAGGTGAAAGAGCTCAGCGAAGCCGGCTCGGAAATGGTGCGGATTACTGTCAACAACCCGCAGGCTGCTGCCAAAGTGGCCGAAATCCGCAGCCGACTGGACGACATGGGCTGCCCCACCCCGCTCATCGGCGATTTCCACTTCAACGGCGAACGCCTCCTGGCCGAGTTTCCCGAATGCGGCAAGGCCTTGGCCAAATACCGCATCAATCCCGGCAACGTGGGCAAAGGCACGAAAGGCGATGAAAAATTCGCCTTTCTCATCCGCACCGCAGCCGAAAACGGCAAAGCCGTGCGCATCGGCGTGAACTGGGGCAGCCTCGACCAAAGCCTGGCCAAACGCCTGATGGATGCCAACCGCAACCACCCCGAGCCGCTGCCGCCCGAAGCCGTGATGAAGGAAGCATTGGTGCTCTCTGCACTGGAATCCGCACAAAAAGCCGTGGATTTGGGGCTACCTGAAAACAAAATCATCCTGTCGTGCAAAGTCAGCGCCGTGCAGGATTTGATTCAGGTATACCGTGATTTGGGCAGCTGCTGCGCCTATCCGCTGCACCTGGGACTTACCGAAGCCGGCATGGGCAGCAAAGGCATTGTGGCTTCCACTGCCGCGCTGTCTGTGTTGCTGCAAGAAGGCATCGGCGACACCATCCGTATTTCGCTCACTCCCGAGCCAGGCAGTTCGCGCACACAGGAAGTGATTGTGGCGCAGGAAATTCTGCAAACTATGGGGCTGCGCTCCTTCACCCCGATGGTTACCGCCTGCCCTGGCTGCGGCCGCACCACCAGCACCGTATTCCAAGAGCTGGCACGCGATATCCAGCTGCACCTGCGGATGCAGATGCCCGTGTGGAAACACAAATATCCAGGCGTGGAAAGCCTGAACGTGGCCGTGATGGGCTGCGTGGTCAACGGCCCCGGCGAAAGCAAACTGGCCGATATCGGCATCAGCCTGCCCGGCACCGGCGAAACCCCGGTTGCCCCCGTGTATGTGGACGGCGAGCGCACAGTAACGCTCAAAGGCGACAATATGGCTGCCGAGTTTTTGCAGATTGTGGAAAACTACGTGGCCGAAAACTATGGCGAAGGCGGCAAAAAACGCCTCAGCCAAGCCGCCAAAATCATTCCCATCCGACAAGCTTAGCCGGATTGGCATACAAAAATAAAACCTTTGCTTCACTGGCAAAGGTTTTTTGTTTTCAGGTAGCCTCGTTACGGCTACAAACATTGCAGGCTACCTGAAACACCGTAGAAGTAGTGCGACAAGGCAAACCAACATAGCAGCATTCTTAATTTCAATTCACTAAAAATATGCTGCGGCTATCGCTTTAATATCCGCAGATTGGCTATAATGCCCACCAACCGCAGCTATAGCGGGCACACAAAGGGAAACATCATGGCCGCCGACCTCCGTCAGCTTTTGTTCAAACTCTATCTAATCAACAATTTCAAACTCGAACACAAGGTTTACATCTACACCTATCGCGGCGTAACCGATGTGGCCACCAACCCCTTCCAATACGTGAGCGGCGATGTGGCCGAAAACGTGAAGAAAAGCCTGATCCTGCAAAACCTGGCCAGCGGCGAAATGTTGCAAGCCTTCATCGTGCCCACGCCCGATAGCAAAGGCAAAACCCACAGCGCCTACGAAATTGAAAACACCGTGCTCTATGGCAACAAAGCCGGCGTCCTCATCGAAATCGGGCTCGACAAAGACAAAATCGAGAAAACCGACAAATACCGCCAGTTCAGCCACTTGGCCGTGAGTATGTTGCGGCAGTTTAGCGACTAAGCCACCACCCAATCCCATACAGGCTACCTGAAAAACACCAGCCCACCTGATCTGCTTTGCGGGGCGAGCAGTAGAACTGCTATAATGCGCGGTTTCCAAAATTATTTTCCGCACCCGCTGCGGCCACAAACTAACATGAAAAACATCCGCAACATCGCCATCATCGCCCACGTCGATCACGGTAAAACCACACTCGTAGACCAACTCCTGCGCCAATCCGGCACCTTCCGCGCCAACCAGCACGTGGACGAGCGCGTGATGGACAGCAACGACATCGAAAAAGAACGCGGCATCACCATCCTGGCTAAAAATACCGCCATCGAATACGAAGGCTACCACATCAATATCGTCGATACCCCCGGCCACGCCGACTTCGGCGGCGAAGTCGAACGCGTGCTCGGCATGGTGGATTGCGTGCTGCTGTTGGTGGATGCGCAAGAAGGCCCGATGCCGCAAACCCGCTTCGTGACCAAAAAAGCCCTCGCGCTAGGCTTGAAACCCATCGTGGTGATCAACAAAATCGACAAGCCCACCGCCCGTGCCAGCTGGGTGATCGATCAAACCTTTGATTTGTTCGACAACCTCAGCGCCAGCGAAGAGCAGCTCGATTTCCCCATCGTCTATGCTTCCGGCCTTTCCGGCTTCGCCAAGCTGAACGAAGAAGACGAGAACAGCGACATGCGCCCGCTGTTCGACACCATCCTCAAATACACCCCCGCGCCTTCAGGTAGCGCCGATGCACCGCTGCAGCTGCAAATCTCTCAGCTCGACTACGACAACTACACCGGCCGCCTCGGCATCGGCCGCATCCTCAACGGCAAAATCCGCCCCGGTCAAACCGTGGCCGTGATGAACCACGACAAACAAATCGCCCAAGGGCGCATCAACCAGCTGCTCGGTTTCAGCGGGCTGGAACGCGTGCCGCTGCAGGAAGCTGAAGCCGGCGACATCGTGTTGATTTCCGGCATTGAGGAAATCGGTATCGGCGTCACCATTTGCGACAAAGACAACCCCGTCGGCGTACCGATGCTAAGCGTGGACGAGCCCACCCTCACCATGGACTTCATGGTAAACACCAGCCCGCTGGCCGGCACTGAAGGCAAATTCGTTACCAGCCGCCAAATCCGCGACCGCCTGCAACGCGAACTGCTCACCAACGTTGCCCTGCGCGTGGAAGACACCGCCGATGCCGATGTGTTCCGCGTGTCCGGCCGCGGCGAGCTGCACCTCACTATTTTGCTGGAAAACATGCGCCGCGAAGGCTACGAGCTGGCCGTGGGCAAACCGCGCGTGGTGTACCGCGAAATCAACGGCCAAAAATGCGAGCCGTATGAAAACCTCACCGTGGACGTACCCGATGAAAACCAAGGCGCCGTCATGGAAGAACTCGGCCGCCGCCGTGGCGAGCTCACCAATATGGAAAGCGACGGCCACGGCCGCACCCGCCTCGAATACCACATTCCCGCGCGCGGCCTCATCGGCTTCCAAGGCGAATTCATGACCCTCACCCGCGGCGTCGGCCTGATGAGCCACGTGTTCGACGACTACGGCCCCGTGAAGCCCGATATGCCCGGCCGCCGCAACGGCGTGCTGGTGTCGCAAGAGCAGGGCGAAGCCGTGGCGTATGCGCTGTGGAACTTGGAAGACCGCGGCCGCATGTTTGTGTCGCCGAACGATAAAATCTATGAAGGCATGATCATCGGCATCCACAGCCGCGACAACGACTTGGTGGTAAACCCGCTCAAAGGCAAAAAGCTCACCAACGTGCGCGCCAGCGGCACCGACGAAGCCGTGCGCCTCACCACGCCGATTAAGCTCACGCTGGAAAGTGCAGTGGAATTTATCGACGACGACGAACTGGTGGAAATCACCCCCAAATCCATCCGCCTGCGCAAACGCTACCTGAGCGAACTGGAACGCCGCCGCCACTTTAAAAAATTGGACTAAGGCTACCTGAAAGCCTCAGGCCATATCAACAAAGGCTACCTGAAACCCGCCCGCCGGTTTTCAGGTAGCCTTATATATTCGCTCCCGTGTGGAGCTTTAATTTTAACGGTATCTTTGGCACTCCAGCCAGCATCGCTAAGTAAGGCTGAATAAAGCTCCATTCATAGCTAACTGAAAGGGGCTTTTATTATGACCGCCATCGTTATTTCTCGCGATTATCCTTGTGTTGTTTTATCTAATCGTTACTGCCCACTGTTCAAAGAAACGGTGAGCTGTCTATCTATCGCCTTATCTGAAGAAAATTCAACCGTAATTGATGTTGCGGCTTTCCCTTCAGATGGTCTTTTTCATATCCGCCGAAGAGTACGGCAGAATCGGCTATAATGCCGCCGTTTCCAATTCTTGATTTCAGGGAAGGCATCATGAGCGATTTTCGGCAGGATTTTCTGCGCTTTGCGCTGGAGCAGGATGTGTTGCGCTTTGGCGAGTTTGTTACCAAGGCCGGGCGGCTGTCGCCCTATTTTTTCAACGCCGGGCTGTTTAACGACGGCGCCTCTACCCTGGCGCTGGCGCGGTTTTATGCGCGTTCGATTCTCGAGAGCGGGGTAGAGTTTGATATGCTGTTCGGCCCGGCTTATAAGGGCATCGTGCTGGCTTCGGCCACGGCGATGATGCTGGCCGAACAAGGGCGTAATGTGCCTTTTGCCTACAACCGCAAGGAAGCCAAAGACCACGGCGAAGGCGGTACGTTGGTGGGCGCGCCGCTGGCCGGGCGGGTGTTGATTATTGACGATGTGATTTCCGCCGGCACTTCGGTGCGCGAATCGGTGCGCCTGATTGAGCAGGCGGGCGCCACGCCGGCCGGGGTGGCAATTGCGCTCGACCGCATGGAAAAAGGCACGGGCAGCCAATCGGCAGTGCAAGAGGTACGCCAGCAATACGGGCTGCCGGTGGTGCCGATTGCCAGCCTGGCCGATTTGCTCGCACTCTTGCAAGACGATGCGCAGTTTAGGCAACACCTCGAGCCGGTGCAGGCCTACCGCGACCGCTACGGGGTGGCGGATTAGGATTTTCTGACAGTCCCTTAGTAAAGAATAAAGGCTACCTGAAACTGGGAATACGGGTTTCAGGTAGCCTTTTTTGCAGCCATCGAAACAAGTTTGAGGCTACCTGAAAACGATGTCTTGGCAAAGTCACGGCTGAGCTTCTGCGAAGCCAAAATTTTCAGGTAGCCTTCAACGTCCCATCCGCCCGCCACCTCATTCTTCGGTACAATACCGCATCTTCATTTTCCAGCCGCTCCCACCATGAACACTTCCCCCCTTATCGCCCTGTGTGCCGGCGAAGCTTCGGGCGACCTGCTCGGCGCACACCTGATTGAGGCCATCCGCGCGCGCTGCCCGCAGGCGCGGTTTACCGGCATCGGCGGTCCGCGGATGCAGGCGGCCGGGCTGGAGAGCCTGTTCGACCAAGAAACGCTGGCGGTGCGCGGCTATGTGGAAGTGCTGAAAAACCTGCCGGCGATTTGGCGTATCCGCAAAGGGTTGATTGCCGAAATGAAACGGCAGCAGCCAGATGTGTTCGTGGGCATCGACGCGCCGGATTTCAACCTGGGCGTGGCCGCTGCGCTCAAGGCGGCGGGCATCCCCACGCTGCATTATGTGAGCCCTTCGGTGTGGGCATGGCGGCGCGAGCGGGTGCACAAAATCGTACAGCAGGCAGATGAAGTGTTGTGCCTGTTCCCAATGGAGCCGGAGCTATATCGGCAGGCCGGCGGGCGGGCGCGTTTTGTGGGACACCCGTTGGCGCAAACCCTGCCCCTGGAAGCCGACCGCGCCGCCGCACGCCGTGAGTTTGGGCTACCTGAAACACAGCCCGTATTCGCCCTGCTGCCCGGCAGCCGCGTGAGCGAAATCGACTATATGGCGCCGCTGTTTCTGCAAGCCGCGCAGCTGGTGTGGCAACAAATTCCCGAGGCACGATTCCTGCTGCCCTACGCCACAGAAGCCACCCGCACGCGCCTGCAAAGCCTACTCGCCGCCGAGCCATATTGCCGCCTGCCCTTGCAACTGCTCCCGGGCGGCACGGCACAGGCCTGCACGGCGGCGGATGCGGTGTTGGTCACCAGCGGCACCGCCACGCTGGAAGTGGCACTGTGCAAGCGGCCGATGGTGATCAGCTACAAAATTTCGCCGCTCACCTATGCGCTGGTGAAGCACAAAATCAAAGTGCCCTATGTGGGGCTGCCCAACGTGCTGCTCGGCCGCGCCGCCGTGCCGGAGCTGCTGCAGCACGATGCCGAGCCGGAAAAGCTGGCTGCCGCGCTGCTGAATTGGTATCGCTCGCCGGAGAAAACCGCCGCGCTGCAACAAGATTTCACCGAGCTGCACCGTTTATTGCGCAAAGACACCGCCGCCGAAGCCGCAGCGGCAGTGCTGGCCGCCGCAGGGGCAAACCCATGATTTGGCAGGCCGGTGTGGACGAGGCCGGGCGCGGGCCATTGGTTGGCAGCGTGTTTGCCGCCGCCGTGGTGCTGCCGGACGAATACGATTTGCCGGGGCTCACCGACTCGAAAAAACTGAGCGAACGCCGCCGCGACGAATTGGCGGTATTGATTCAACAGCAGGCGCTGGCTTGGTGCGTGGCCGCCGCCTCGGTGGAGGAGATCGACCGGCTCAACATCCTGCACGCCACCATGCTGGCCATGCGCCGCGCCGTGCACGGGCTGGAAAGGCTACCTGAAAAAGTGTGGATAGACGGCAACCGCGTGCCGCCCGATTTGGGCTGCGAGGCCGAAGCCGTAATAAAAGGCGACAGCAAAATCATCCAGATTTCCGCCGCCTCCGTGCTGGCCAAAACCGCGCGCGACGCGGAAATGTATGCCCTGGCCGAACGTTATCCGCAATACGGCTTCGAACGGCACAAAGGCTACGGCACCGCCGAGCACCTCGCCGCCCTGCAACGCCACGGCGCGCTACCCGAACACCGCCGCAGCTTTGCTCCGGTGCGGGCGATATTGGCACAGGGCCGGCTGTTTGAGTGAATCAGGTTTCGCCCGCAGAAACTCAGCTCTGTCTTCGTCAAACCATCGCTTTAGCTTCACAGAAGTCCAGCTTTGCCCTTGTCAAATCATCGCCTTAGCTTCGTAGAAGCTCGGCCTTGGCTTCGCCAAGACATCGCTTTCAGGTAGCCTGCTGGGCAGAACAGCCAAATTGCGCAAACAAAATTAATCAAACAATGCAGGCCAATAGCCTTTATCTGGCGCACAAACTTGACAAGCTCCGCCAAGGCGCGTATAGTCCACTTTCCCTGACGCGGGGTGGAGCAGCATGGTAGCTCGTCGGGCTCATAACCCGAAGGTCGTAGGTTCAAATCCTGCCCCCGCAACCAATTTCAAACCTCTCGGCAATTTGCCGGGAGGTTTTTGCATTCCGGCAATTTTATGCTGCCATACGCCTAGAAAGTAAAACGATGTAGCGCAGCCTGGCCGAGTGTTGGCAATCTGTTGGAATTTTACCAATCCTAACATTCCCAATCCCAGCTGTTTTGGCCGCTGGGTTTTATTTTTGTACAAAATTTCCTGTAGAATAGTTATTCAACGTTAATAGCCAAACAGCTGCAAAGGATGCGGATGTTTAGCTATAGTGGATTAAATTTAAATCAGGACAAGGCGGCGAGCCGCAGACAGTACACACGTTACGGCAAGGTGAGCCAACGCTGTGCTGGTTTAAATTTAATTCACTATATATGGCGTAATGTTTCAGGTAGCCCCTTTATCAAGGCTACCTGAAAATATGCCTGTTAATTGATAAATAGCTTTTTTCTTCAACCAAATAGATCATGACAACCCGCCATTTCTCCCGCCTCGCCCTGTTGCTGGCCGCCGCTTTTTCCGCCCAAGCCTGGGCCTCCGGCTACCATTTCGGCACTCAATCCGTGAGCAGCCAATCCACAGCCAACTCTTCCTCCGCCGAAGCAGCCGATCCTTCCACTTTGTTCCACAATCCCGCCGGCCTCACCAAACTCGAAGGCACGCAAGTCAGCATCAACGTCAACCTTGTTGCGCCCAGCGTGAAATACAGCGATGCCGAAGCCTACTATCCCGGCACCAACCAGCCCGTGCAAGGCAGCACTTCCGGCAACATCCGCCCGGAAAGCGTAGTGTTTGCGCCGCATTTTTATTTGTCGCACCGCTTAAACGACAACCTTGCCCTAGGCTTGGGCATGTACGTTCCCTTCGGCTCCGGCACCGAATACCAACACGATGCTGTATTGCGCTACAACCTGAACGAGTTGAGCGTGAAAACCATCGCTATCCAGCCCACCGTTGCCTATAAAATCAACGACCAGCACTCCGTTGCCCTCGGCCTGGTGGCTCAACACACCACTGCCAATTTGCGCCAATACGCCAACTTCGGCGCCTTCCCTCCGCTGCGCCGCAACGGCTTTGCCGACGGTTATGCCAGCGTGGAAGGCAGCGATTGGGGCTTCGGCTACAACCTCGCCTGGCTGTGGGACGTAAACGACTCCTTGCGTTTGGGCGCAAACTACCGCTCCAAAGTCAGCCACAATCTGCGCGGCGATGCCGAATGGAAACTGGTGGGCGCAGCCTTCCAAACTCCGATGGGCGGTACAATTTCCAACGTCATCCGCGCCAATGGCTATGCCGAATCCGAAGCCGCCAACGTGCGCATCGTTACCCCCGAATCCTTCTCCCTGCACGGCATGTACAAACTCACGCCGCGCTGGTCGCTCTATGGCGACGCCACCTGGACACGCCACTCCCGCTTCGACCGTGCCGAGCTGAATTTCGGCAACACCAAAACCGTGGCCAACCCGCAGAATCCTGCCGCCCCTGGCCGCAGCAATCAAACCATCCTCACCCCCCAGTGGCGCAACACTTATAAACTCTCCCTCGGTGCGTCTTACCAAATCACCGACCCCCTGCAACTGCGCTTCGGCATCGCCTATGACCAATCCCCCGTACGCGGCGCCAACACCCGCATGAGCACCCTGCCCGATGCCGACCGCCTCTGGCTCTCCCTCGGCGGTAAATACGACATCAATCAGCAGCACAGCCTCAACCTCGCCTACAGCTATGTGCACGTGAAAAACACCTCTGCCAACGTAAACGGCTGGTGCGGCGGCACAGCCTCCGGCCCCGGCTCGCAAGCCTGCGTGTCCAGCCGCACCCACGGTTCCGCCAAATTCAGAAGCCATTCCCATATCTTAGGCTTGCAGTACACCTATAAATTCTAATTCGATTCATGTTGGCAAAAAGGCTACCTGAAAGTATGACTTCAGGTAGCCTTTTCCAATTCTCCGGTTCTTAGTAAAAAAGGGCATAAGTAACAAAAAAGGTGCTATTTCAGAGAACCTTGCCAGTAAGTAACAAA
>CAUUTP010000044.1:0-16335 GCA_963548155.1 uncultured Eikenella sp. | reverse complement strand
AAACTGCTACAGTCCGTCTCTATATTTTAAGGAAAGGAAGATATATGAAAACATTATTTGAAGAAGTTAAATCCTTGTACCCTTTTTCATATGAACCGTCTCAGGAGCAGGCGGAAATTTACACTCAATTAGCAGAACGCTTGAAAAAAGCCTCAACACAAGGACAACGGGATTTGGTGGTTATGGTGGCGGACTTTGAGGACACCAAGGCGCTATTTGGTGTGGTGGCTACTCTGGAGTTAGAAGGGTTTACAGTTACACCGATCCGAACTCTTGGTGGCCCGGAGGGCTATCTGATTTCGGGGTGGGCCAATGATTAAAACCTTACAGCTCAAAAACTTCCGACAGCACACCGACCTCGCCCTGAGTTTCGACCAGGGCGTAACGGTGTTGCGCGGCGCAAATGAGGCAGGGAAGTCCACGGTGTTCGAGGCCGTCGCCTACGCGCTGTTCGGTGCCCGTGCCACCCGTAACAATGAACTGACTACTTGGGGGCAGCCCGAAGGCAGCCATCAAGTGGTACTGACCTTCGAAATCGGCGGAGTCGAATATACCATTAAGCGTAACGCCAAATCCGCCGAACTCAATTACGACGGCGGACGTGTCACCGGACAGACCGACACAGCGCGGTTCTGCGAGCAACTGCTTGACCTGAAGTCTGGTATGGGTACCAAGTTGATGCTGGTACCGCAGAACGAAATGCGCGGCACCTTGTCCGACGGTGGTGCCAAAACCACAGCGATGATTGAGCAGTTGGCTGACCTCGGGCAGATCGAAGAAATCATCGCCAAACTGCAAACCCACTGGCACACCGGCAAGACCGACCTGATTGAGCATAGTCTGGAGACCTTCAAGCAGCAACACGCGGAAGCAAAAGAGGAGTTAGCTGCAACCGAGAACCCGGAACAAGCGTTGCAGGACAAGTTGAAAGGGTTGAAGCAGCAACAACTTGAGTTTGGTGTACTGGACACCGGGTTGATGATTATCTGTGGCGGATTGGAAAACGAACTCTCCGAAGCCGAGGAAGTCGAAAAACTGTCGCAGGAGATAGAACGCAGGACGTTGGTTGCACAAACCAAGTTGGAGGCTGTGCAGCACACGTTGAGCGAACCTGTGCCGGAGTTTGACGAACGTGCCGTGGCACAAACCGAAGAATGGTTGGCGCAAGCTCGGAGGGAGCAAGCGTGCTACCAAGACTGGCTGTCAATGAAAGATTACCAACCTGTCGCCCGCTCAACCAAAAGCAAAGAGCAGTTGTGCGCTGACCGAGACCGACTGAAAGAGGAAGGGCAGGCTGTCGAACGGCAACTGGCAACCAATCTCGCGGGGCAGCGTTTACTACACTCCCAAATCAGTCACGATTTGACCTGCCCAACGTGTAAACGCGAGTGGGCGGATGCGGACGCACGACGCGCCGCCAACACCGAGAAGATGGAAGCCATCGAAAAACTCAGTGAAGAAGAGAAGCAGTTGCGGGAAGCCATCGCCCGGATCGCCAGTGAGACCTCCAGCGTAGAAGACTTACTGAACCAGCCGTTGAGGTCCCCGCAGGCGGGTAGTCTGTGGGAGGAACTCGATGACGGCATGTGGCCGCCGCTTTTTCAATGGTCGGAGAATATTCCAACCGAAGTAACTGACGCCGACATCCGCGCTACCGAAAAAGAAGTGGCCGAAGCCCGCCTACGACAGCAACTCCATATCGAATTGCTCAACAAGCGACAAGCAGCGCAGGACGAGCAGGTCGCAGTGCAAGACCTGTTGACCCAGTTGGAGGAAGTAAGACAAACGTTGCCGGTTCTGGAACGCTCGTCGCAGGAAGTGCGTCTCGAGTTGCACGACAAGCAACGTGAGTGGCAGGACGCGAAACGGAAGTTGGCGGAGCTCAACAGCGCAATCGAGAATTTTGATGTGCAGCATCAACCGGTGCGGGACGCATATCGCGCGTTGCAGAAGCGTGTAGAGCAGGCCGCAGCAGAAGTTTCTCGTTATACCGAGGAACTGAAGGCGGCTAGGCAAGCCAACGCACTGTTGAAAGCATTGCGGACGGTCAAGCCTCAACTGGCTAACCAAGTCTGGCAGACCGTGTGTAGTACCGTGTCGCACTACTTCAGTTTGATGCGGAGCCAGCCGTCGGTAGTCAACAAAGAAGCAGCGGGCTTCGCTGTGGACGGGCATGACACCGAATCGTTGTCCGGCAGCACCTTGGACATCCTGGGTCTCGCTATCCGCATTGCACTAACTAAGACCTTTATGCCGACTTGTCGGTTCTTGTTGTTGGACGAGCCTTTCGCAGCGTCGGACGCGGAACGTACAGCGCAAGCGTTGGGTTTTATTTCATCGGTCGGCTTCGACCAGGTAGTCATCATCACGCATGAAGATGCGACGGAGGCCGTGGCTGACAATCTGATTACGATTTAAGTATAATCTATGACCGGCGGACCTTTATAAAGGCCGCCGGCTTTTAACCAAAAGGGGTTTATTATGGACCAAGCAAGTAAAGCCAAGTTGGCAGAACTGAAAAGCAAACTACAGAGAGAAGGGTTTGACCAGGAGGTTCCGGCAGACCGGAAGAAGTGGCCGAGATTCCTTCAGGACGTAAGAGAAGCAACCGGCTTGGGAGGTATCCCTTTTTGGAGATTATTTGGCGTATCTCAGAGCACCGGTTACAGTTGGAGCAATCCGGGTGCGAACCGTATTTGTCCGCCGGAGGTCATGGCGAAAGTCGCCGATGCGCTTGGACTAAAGTTCGCGGAACTCGCCGATCCGGAAGACCTGTTATATAAAGTGGCGGGTTTGCCGCCGGAGTGGCGGGAGTTCGTGGGACTGGCTTACCAGCACGGATTGACTCTGACGGACTTACAAAACTACCTGAAGATTAGATCGATGTTTTCAGAATAAATTTAGATAAACAAAACCCTGTACCAAACCGGTACAGGGTTTTTCTTTGGAGGTTTGCCATGAAAACCTATAACGTGCAGGAGGCTGCGGGTATCTTGAAATGCCATCAGGATTCAATCCGCCAGATGTGTAAAACAGGCGAGTTACTCGCGTTTAAGGCCGGTCGCGCCTGGGTAATCACTGAAGCAGCACTTGAAAATTACATCACCGCGAAGCAAAATGAACGGGAGCAAGCGGTGATTGGCAGAAGGAGTAAAGAACGATGTCAATCTATCGGAACAAGTACGGGATATATCAAATATCCTTTAGGACACCAAGCGGTGAGCGCTTTAGACGCACTACTGGGACCACAGACAGACAGCTTGCCCAGGAATTGCACGACAAACTGAAGCATGACATGTGGAGGCAGGAGCACCTCGACGAAAAACCGAAACACCTGTGGGACGAAGCCTGCATCCGCTGGATACAAGAAAACCAAGGTAAGAAAAGCCTGTCAGCCGACAAGATAAAGATAAGGCTGCTAACCGAGTTGCGCGGCCTGCTGCTGGAAGACATGACACGCGACCTGATACACAGCGTTGTCAATCGCAAAACCTGTTCCGGCAGCACCAAAAACAGGTACTTCGCCCTGATACGCGCCATCCTGAACAAATGCGTGAATGAATGGGACTGGCTAGACAAAGCCCCCAAGCTCAAACTCCACAAAGAGCCGAAGAAACGTATCAGGTGGTTGTATCCCGAAGAAGCACAACGGCTGGTCAATGCCTTGTCGCACCTACCTTATATGCAGCATCTGGTTATCTTCTCGCTCGCTACCGGATTGAGGCAGGCCAACGTGCTTAATCTCAAATGGGAGCAGATAGACCTACGGCGGCAGGTAGCCTGGATATATCCAGACCAAGCCAAAGCGGGGAAAGCGATAGGCGTACCGCTCAACCACACCGCCATGCAGGTATTGATGGATAGGCCGCGCGTCAGCGATTATGTGTTCACGCATAGCCAAGGCGCACGGGTTAAATCCATCAGCAGCCGTGTATGGCGGGAAGCGTTGGAGAAAGCGGGGATAACAGATTTCCGCTGGCACGACCTGCGGCACACATGGGCGAGCTGGTTAGTTCAGCAGGGGACACCCTTAGCAGCCCTAAAAGAAATGGGTGGTTGGGAAAGTATCGAAATGGTGCAGAGGTATGCCCATCTCGCACCGGAACACTTATCACAACACGCCCGATTGATTGATTCAGACCTCCGCCCTGGAGTCGAGTTAGTCCAAAGTTTGTCCAAAGTGCCAGAGAGCATACAGACAAGAAAAATCGCAAACCAACTTAACTAGCTGATTTGCGATTAAAATCCTGGTGGGTCTGGCTGGTCTCGAACCAGCGACCAAAGGATTATGAGTCCTCTGCTCTAACCCCTGAGCTACAGACCCGGCTAGAAAGGGCGGCATTGTACCGACAAGCCGCCGGCCTAGCAAGGATTACTGCTTGTTTTCCTCGCTGTCTAGGAAGCTGCGCAAGCGGTCGCTACGGGTGGGATGGCGCAGTTTGCGCAGGGCTTTGGCTTCGATTTGGCGGATACGTTCGCGGGTTACGTCGAACTGTTTGCCCACTTCTTCCAGCGTGTGGTCGGTGTTCATATCGATGCCGAAACGCATGCGCAAAACTTTGGCTTCACGCGGAGTGAGGCTTTCCAAAACGTCTTTGGTGGCTTCGCGCAGGCTGGAATACATGGCAGCATCGGCCGGGGCGATGTTGTTCACGTCTTCGATGAAGTCGCCCAAATGGCTGTCATCATCGTCGCCGATGGGGGTTTCCATGGAGATCGGCTCTTTGGCAATCTTCATGATTTTGCGGATTTTGTCTTCCGGCATTTCCATCAGTTCGGCCAGTTTAGCGGCATCCGGATCTTCGCCGGTTTCCTGCAGATACTGGCGTGAGATACGGTTCATTTTGTTGATGGTTTCAATCATGTGCACCGGGATACGGATGGTGCGTGCCTGGTCGGCAATCGAGCGAGTGATGGCTTGGCGTATCCACCAGGTGGCGTAGGTGGAGAATTTGTAGCCGCGTCGATATTCGAATTTATCCACCGCTTTCATTAGGCCGATGTTGCCTTCCTGAATCAAATCGAGGAATTGCAAGCCACGGTTGGTGTATTTTTTGGCGATGGAAATCACCAGGCGCAAGTTAGCCTGAATCATTTCCTGCTTGGCGGCGGCGGTTTCTTTTTCGTTAGCCACCATGTTTTTGCTGATTTCTTTCAGCTCGGCAATGGAAATCTGTGCGTGTTGCTCTTGCTCGATAAGGATATTCTGCTTTTCGATAATGGCGTATTGGAAGCGGCTCAGGGCTTCGCTCCACACGCGATTCTTGCCGATTTCGGCTTCCACCCAGTTTAAATCGGTGATGTTGGGCAGGAAGGTACTGATGAAGTAGTCCCGATCCATGTGCACGCGGTTGAGGCAGATGTCGCGGATTTCGCGTTCCAGGCGGCGGATGCTGTCAACGCGGGTGCGCAGATTGTTGCTCAAGGCTTCAATCTGGCGGGTGGTGAAGCGTACGTTGAGCAGCTGGTCGGCGATGTGGTTGCGCAGGTTCAGGTAGGTTTTGTGCTGGCTGTGGTGTTTTTGCAGCGCGGCAACCATTTTCTTATAGGTAGCTTGGATGTCTTCGAAGTGGGTCAGAACTTTTTGTTTGAGCTCTTCGAGGTTGGTAGCAGAGATGGCGCCGGCATCTTCTTCGTCAGCGTCTTCTTCGTCGGCATCTTCGTCTTCGCTTTCCTCTAAATCAGCGTTTGGCGCGGATTCTTCGGCTTTGTCCATGCCAATGCCCAATTCGTCGAGCAGCTCTTCGTGGGGGTCGATGATGTCTTCTACCACTTCGTCCACGCGAATTTCGTCGTTGCGAACCTTTTCAATCAGTTCGAGGATTTCGGCAACCGAACCGGGGCAGGCGGAGATGGCCTGAATCATGTTGCGCAGGGCGGTTTCGATTTTTTTAGCGATAACGATTTCGTCTTCGCGCGTGAGCAAATCCACCTGCCCCATTTCGCGCATATACATGCGTACCGGGTCGGTGGTACGGCCGAATTCTGAGTCGGCGCTGGAGAGGGCGGCTTCGGCTTCGGCAACAGCATCGTCGTCGGTCATGTTGGCCGTGTTGTCGGCCATCAGCAGGGTTTCGCTGTCGGGCGTTTCTTCGGTTACCTGAATGCCCAGGCCGGAAATCATATTGACGATGTTGTCGATCTGCTCGGCATCCGACATATCGTCGGGCAGGGCATCGTTGATTTCGGCGTAGGTGATGTAGCCACGTTCTTTACCTTGCAGAATCAGCTGTCTGAGCCGTGCCCTTTGCTCCTCCGGGGTGAGCGTGCGGTTGCTTTCGTCTTGTTCTTCGGTGGCGGGGTTGTTCTGTTCGGACATGTTTCTCTCGTTGTTCACAGGTCGGTCGGTGTAATCGGCATTGCCCTAAATGGTGCCGTTGCCGTTGGCGGGAGGACGCCTCAAGAGCTCCAGCAGCAGTTTGGTTTCGTCATCGCTCAAGCCGTGTTCGATGCGTTTGCGTTTCAATGCTTCAACTTGCTGGGTTTTCAAGGCATTCATCAATTTTTGCATACCCGATTGGAAATTCAGTGCGTCGGATTCGCCATCCCCCTCAAAGTGGGCGCTGTCCGTACCGGACTGCATGATGCGGCTGATATTGCCGTAATAGGGGGTGTTGCGCATGGCTTCCATTAATCCGGCACTGGATAGCGGCAAAGGGCTGCGGCGTACATGGGCAGCCATGACGCTCAGGCAGGCAAGGTCGGCATCCAGTTCCAGATGGTCGGGTAGGTCGATATATGTAGCCCATTGCGGATTTATCAATAGGCGGCGGATTTGTTGTTGTGCCAAACTCAGCATTTGCGGCTGGCGGAAGGTTTGGCGCGGCAGGGTGTAGCGTTGCTGGGCAACGTGGCGTTTGGGGGCTTCCTGCCCCATCAGATGCGCCAAATTGGCCGGGTCGATGCCCACTAAGTTACTCAGTTCCTGCTTGAGCAGGAAGGCGAGGGCGGGGGCGGTAATCTGGGTGAGCAGCGGGGTGGCGTTTTTCACCAGCTCGGCCTTGCCTTCTTGGCTGCGTAAATCGAGTTTGGCGGTGAGCGCGTCCCAAAAATAGGCGGAAAGCGGCTTGCTTTGGTGCAGCAGCATATCTTCAAAGCGTTCGCGGCCGTGCTCGCGCACATAGCTGTCGGGGTCGTGGCCTTCGGGCAGAAAGAGGAAGTGCAGCGACTTGCCGTCTTTCAGTTGGGGTAGGGCGTTTTCCAAGGCGCGCCAGGCGGCTTTGCGGCCGGCCGCGTCGCCGTCGAAGCAGAAATAGATGCTGTCGGTTTGGCGCATCAGGATTTTAACGTGCTCGGCGGTGGTGGCGGTGCCCAGTGCGGCCACGCAGTAGCCGATGCCGAACTGCGCCAGCGCAACCACGTCCATATAGCCTTCCACCACCAGGATGCGGCCGGCTTCTTTCACGGCAGCACGGGCTTCGTAGAGGCCGTAGAGGTTTTTGCCTTTATCGAACAGCGGAGTGTCGGGCGAATTGAGGTATTTGGGCTTTGAGTCGTCCAACACGCGGCCGCCGAAGCCGATAACCTGCCCGCTGCTGTTGCGGATGGGGAACATGATGCGGTGGCGGAAGCGGTCGTAGTGGCTGCCGTCTTTTTCAATCACCATGCCGCTGTTGACCAGCGCTTCGGATGGATAGGGAGCGAAACTTTGCGCCAGCGGCCGCCAGCTGTCGGGCGCGTAGCCCAGGCCGTAGTGGGCGGCGACTTCATCGGAGAGACCGCGTTTTTTCAGGTAGCCTTTTGCCGCCTCGTTGGTGGCCAGCTCGCGGGTGTAGAAGGCGGCGGCTTGGGCAGTGGTTTCTTCCAAGGTTTGCTGGCGCTGTTTTCGCCGTGCGCGCGCTTCGGGGCTTTTCTGCCGGCCTTTTTGCTGCGGCACCACCATACCGGCACGGTCGGCCAGATACTGCACGGCTTCGGTGAAGCCCAGCCCTTGGTATTCCATGACGAAACCGATGGCCGTGCCGTGTGCGCCGCAGCCGAAGCAGTGATAGAACTGTTTGCTCGGGCTGACGGAGAACGACGGGGTTTTTTCTTTGTGGAACGGGCAGCAGGCCATGTAGTTGGCGCCGCCTTTCTTCAGCGGCACGCTTTCGTCGATGATGTCGACAATATCGGTTTTGGCCAGCAGCTCGTCGATGAATTCGTTGGGAATCATGGCGGGCCGGGGTTTCGGTAGGAAAGGCTACCTGAAAATGGGTTGGGAGAGTTTTCAGGTAGCCTCAATGCTGTGTAAGCAGCTGCGGGTTTATTTGGCAGGCGGAACGTAGCCTTGCACTACATCAGCTTCGCCGTCGCCGAAGAAGTAGTTTTCCATCTGTTGCGACAGATACTGGCGGGCGCGTGGGTCGGCCAGGCTGAGGCGGTTTTCGTTGATGAGCATGGTTTGGTGGCGCGTCCAGGCATCCCATGCTTCTTGTGATACGTTTTCAAAAATGCGCTTGCCCAAATCATTGGGCAGGGGCGGGAATTTGAGGCCGGGCGCTTCTTTGCCCAGCTTGATGCAATTTACCATGCGGGTCATGTTCTTTCCTTTTCAGGTGGTGTGGATGGGGTTTAACGATTTTTTAGGCCCAATACGTCTTGCATATCGTATAGGCCGCTGCGTTGCTGTTGCAGCCACACGGCGGCACGCACGGCGCCGGCAGCGAAGGTCATGCGGCTGGAGGCTTTGTGGGTGATTTCCACGCGCTCGCCTTCGCCGGCAAACAGGGCGGTGTGTTCGCCCACGATATCGCCGCCGCGCACGGTGGCAAAGCCGATGGTTTGCGGGCTGCGCGCGCCGGTGTGGCCTTCGCGGCCATACACGGCGCAGTCGGCCAGGTTGCGGCCGAGGGCGTGGGCAATCACTTCACCCATGCGCAGGGCGGTACCGCTGGGGGCGTCCACTTTGTGGCGGTGGTGCGCTTCGATGATTTCGATGTCGTAGCCTTCGTTCAGCACGCGGGTTACGGTGTCGAGAATGTGGAAGGTGAGGTTTACGCCGATGCTGAAGTTGGCGGCAAACACAATGCCGGTGTGTTCTGCAGCGGCAGCGATGGCGGCTTTGCCCGCTTCGTCGAAACCGGTGGTGCCGATAACCATTTTGATGCCGCGTTCGGCGCAGCGGGGCAAAAGGCTACCTGAAACGTTGGGACGGGTGAAATCGATGAGCACATCGCAGTTGGCGAGCACGGCATCGATGTCGCTGCTGATGGCTACGCCGGTCTTCAAACCGGAAGCATGGCCGGCATCCAAGCCCAAGGCTTCAGAGCCTGCGTGTTCCAGCGCGCCGGTAAACACGGTGTGCGGGTTGGCGGCTACGGCTTCAACCAGCACTTTGCCCATGCGGCCGTTTACCCCGGCCAGGGCAACTCTAATGGTGGCAGACATAATATTCCTCAGGCGGGATTATTGTGCGGCTTGGCCGGCAGGTGCGGCTTGCTGTTGTTGCTGCTTGCGCAATTCGTCCAGCACATCGCCTTCTGCCCTAACCAGGGAGTCGTTCGCATCGAAATACAGGGTGAGGTTTTTGCGTTCGCGCACTTTGCCGCCGCGGCTCACTTCAAAAACGTAGTCCCAGCGGTTGCCGTGCAGCGGGTCGCGCAGCAGCGGCGTGCCCAGGATGTGCTGCACCTGCTCTTTGCTCAGGCCTTGGTGCAGCGAGGCTACGGCCTGCAAGTCGAGCTCATTGCCCTGCACGATGGTGAGCTTGTAGGAGGGGAAACGGGCGAGACGTTCGGTGCTGCACGCGGCCAAACCGATGCAGGCGGCCAAGGCCAAATAAACGGATTTATTCACAAACATGCCTTTCAAGATAGATCGTGCACCGCCCCGGCTGAGTAATTTAGAGGTGGGCAAGTGCCTTAAAAATGCGTATTATAACGGTTGCTGATAAATTTGAGCGACAGAACATCATACATCATGGAAAACAATATTGCACAACTCAAAGGCAGCGGCCTGAAAGTAACCGGCCCGCGCCTGAAGATTTTGGATTTGTTTGAAACCCACGCCGAAGAGCACCTGAGCGCGGAAGACGTGTACCGCATCCTCCTGGAAGAGGGCGTTGAAATCGGCGTGGCCACCATTTACCGTGTTTTAACCCAGTTCGAACAGGCCGATATTCTATTGCGCCACCATTTCGAGAGCGGTAAGGCGGTGTACGAGCTGAACAAGGGCGACCACCACGACCACATCGTGTGCGTGAAATGCGGCAAAGTGACCGAATTTCACAACCCCACCATCGAAAGCCTGCAAGGCAAAATTGCCGAAGATAACGGCTACCGCATCGTGGATCACGCGCTGTATCTGTATGGCGTGTGCGGCGATTGTCAGCAGAAACACCATTTATAAGCAGGCGGCATTTTCAGGTAGCCTCACGGCTCTGAAAGGTAGCCTTTATGGCTCTAAATATTCCTTTGTTGTCGGAAGGCTGTTTGCAGTTTCCCGACCCGCGCTTGGCCATTGCCGAACACGACGGCTTGGTGGCAGTGAGCCGGGATTTGACCGCGCAGCGACTTTTGGCAGCCTATCAACAGGGCATCTTCCCGTGGTTTGAGGAAGATGGCCTGTTTTTTTGGTTTGCCACCGCCCCGCGTACGGTGTTGCAGCCCCAGCGGCTGCACATCGGCCGCTCGCTGGCCAAGACCATGCGCAACCGGCATTATGCGGTAACGGTCAATCAAAACTTCCATGCCGTGATTTCCGCCTGCGCCGCCACGCCCAGGCCGCATCAGGGCGGCAGCTGGATCGCACCGGCGTTTCAGGTAGTCTACAACGAGCTGCACCGCATCGGCCGTGCGCATTCGTTTGAATGCTGGTATCCCGATGAGGGCGGGCATCTGCTGTTGGCCGGCGGACTTTATGGCGTGCAGATCGGGCGGGTGTTTTTCGGCGAATCGATGTTTGCCTGGCAGAACGATGCCTCGAAAATCGCTTTTGCCCATGCTGTACCATTTTTGCAGCGCTGCGGCATCGCCTTGATCGACTGCCAGCAAGACACGCCGCATCTGGCGCGTTTTGGTTCGGAGCTGATGACGTTTGACGATTTCCAGACCGAATTAAACCGCCTGACCGCGCAAACACTTGCCGAGCCCGTCGGCCAGCGCCTGCTCCAACAGCAAGGCGCATGGTTCGGCAAGGAGGGGTGAACACTGAAATCTGTTCGCAAGACGCGCGTTACATGGCACAATATCGGCTGTTTGAGATTACAGGCTACCTGAAAATTTCAGGTAGCCTCCCGCTTACTCTATGGCGGATAAACCTGTTTTTCTGTTCGGCGAGCGATTATGCCGCCGCATAAAGTGAAGTGAATCCGCCGTATCACCCATCACCACAAGGAGAAATCATGTTTCTACAAAACATCATCGAAACCGCGTTTGAACAGCGCGCCGAAATTACTCCGTGCAGCGTTTCCGCCGAAGTGAAAGAAGCTGTGCTCGATACGCTTTATCAGCTCGATTCCGGCAGCCTGCGCGTGGCCGAGAGGCAGGGCGTGGGGCAGTGGAAAGTGAACGAGTGGGTGAAAAAAGCCGTGTTGCTTTCCTTCCGCATTGCCGATAACGAAGTGTCCAGCGACGGGGTGAGCAAATATTTCGACAAAGTGCCCACCAAGTTCGCCGATTGGATTCCGCAGCAGTTTCAGGTAGCCGGTTTCCGCGCTGTGCCCGGCGCCGTGGCGCGCCGCGGCAGCTTCATCGGCAAAAACGTGGTGCTGATGCCTTCTTATGTGAATATCGGCGCCTATGTGGACGAAGGCACGATGGTAGACACTTGGGCCACCGTGGGCTCTTGCGCACAAATCGGCAAAAACGTGCACCTGAGCGGCGGCGTGGGCATCGGCGGCGTGCTCGAGCCGTTACAGGCCGCGCCCACCATTATTGAAGACAACTGCTTCATCGGCGCGCGCAGCGAAATCGTGGAAGGCGTGATTGTGGAAGAGGGCAGCGTGATTTCCATGGGCGTGTATATCGGGCAATCCACCAAAATCTACGACCGCGAAACCGGCGAAATCCACTACGGCCGTGTGCCTGCCGGCTCGGTGGTGGTGTCGGGCAGCCTGCCGGCTAAAGACGGCACGCACAGCCTCTACTGCGCCGTGATCGTGAAGAAAGTGGACGCGCAAACCCGCGCTAAAACCAGCGTGAACGAATTGCTGCGCGGCGTGTAGCTTGCCGGATTTTCAGCTAGCCTGTGGGCAAGCAGGCTACCTGAAAGCTATTTAACTGAGGAGAAAACCATGCGAGCCCTTCTTCTGGTCGATATTCAAAACGACTTCATGCCTGGCGGCCGCCTGCCTGTGGCTGAGGGCGATGCCATTGTCGAGCCGGTAAACCGGATTATCGGCAGCTACCCGCTGGTGGTAGCCTCGCAAGACTGGCATCCCGCCGGGCACGAGAGCTTTGCCTCCGCCCATGCCGGTAAAAAGCCGTTCGACGTCATCAATCTGCACGGTTTGGAGCAAGTGCTGTGGCCGGACCACTGCATTGCCGGCAGCAGCGGCGCGGCGTTTCATCCCGAGCTCAACACCACGCCCATCGCCGCCGTATTCCGCAAGGGCATGGACAAGCACACCGACAGCTACAGCGCGTTTTACGACAACGGCCGCCGCAGCAGCACCCAGCTTGCCGCCTACCTGCGCGCCCACGGCGTAACCGATATTGACGTGGCGGGGTTGGCTGCTGATTTCTGCGTGTATTTCAGCATTGCCGACGCGCTGGCCGAAGGCTTCCGCGTGCGCCTGCTCGAGCACGCCACCCGTGCCATCGACGCCGCAGGCTTCGCCGCCAAAAAAGCCGAGTTGCTGGCGCATCCGAATTTTTCGCTGGCCGATTAGTTTTGGTTCGCGTTTTTCAGGTAGCCTCTGCGTTATCAAAGGCTACCTGAAAAATTTTAGCCAACGCCGCATCTGACAGCCGCCCGCGCTTTCAGGTAAAATCCGCCCGACTATAATTATTTTCAGGTAGCCCAAACCATGCTTAATAAAGACCAATTCGCCGATAACCATTTCATCCGCACCATTATTGAAGAAGACCTCAAAAGCGGCAAACACAGCGCCATCCAAACCCGCTTCCCGCCCGAGCCCAACGGCTACCTGCACATCGGCCATGCCAAATCCATCTGTCTGAACTTCGGTTTGGCCTATATTTACGACGGCTTGTGCAACCTGCGTTTCGACGACACCAACCCCGAAAAAGAAAACGACGAATACGTTAATGCCATCAAAGAAGATGTTGAGTGGCTCGGTTTTCATTGGGCGGGCGAGCCGCGTTTCGCTTCCAATTATTTCGACCAGCTTTATGACTACGCCGTCGGCCTGATCAAAGACGGTAAAGCGTATGTGGATGATTTAACGCCGGAACAAATTCGCGAATACCGCGGCACGCTGACCCAAGCGGGCAAAAACAGCCCTTACCGCGAGCGTAGCATCGAAGAAAACCTCGATTTGTTCACACGCATGAAAAACGGCGAATTCCCCGACGGCAGCAAAACCTTGCGCCTGAAAATCGACATGGCTTCAGGCAACATCAATATGCGCGACCCCGTCATCTACCGTATCCGCCGCGCCCATCACCACAACACCGGCGACAAATGGTGCATCTACCCGATGTACGACTACACGCATTGCATTTCCGATGCCATCGAAGGCATCACGCATTCCTTGTGTACGCTCGAATTTGAAGCCCACCGCCCGCTTTATGACTGGGTGTTGGACAACATCCCCGCGCCGCATGCCACCCGTCCGCGCCAATACGAGTTTTCCCGTTTGGAGCTTTTGTATTCCATCACGTCCAAACGCAAGCTGAACCAACTGGTTTCAGACGGCCACGTTGCCGGCTGGGATGATCCGCGTATGCCGACCATTTCCGGTATGCGCCGCCGCGGTTACACGCCCGAAGGCCTGCGTCTGTTTGCTAAACGTGCCGGTATTTCCAAATCGGAAAACATCGTTGATATGAGTGTGTTGGAAGGCGCGATTCGCGAAGAGTTGGAAAATTCCGCCCCGCGCATGATGGCCGTGTTGAATCCGATCAAGGTAACGCTCACCAACTACGATGCAGCCCAAGCCGAAAGCCGCATCGCGCCGTATCACCCGAACCGCGAAGACATGGGCAGCCGTGAACTGTCGATTTCGTCGACGCTCTATATCGAAGCCGACGATTTCAGTGAAAACCCGCCCAAAGGCTGGAAACGCCTGACGCCCGGCGGCGAAGTGCGCCTGCGCCACAGCTATGTGATGAAGTGCGACGAAGTGGTGAAAGACGCCAGCGGCAACATCGTTGAGCTCAAATGCAGCTTGGATTACGACACCTTGGGCAAAAACCCAGAAGGCCGCAAAGTGAAAGGCGTTATCCATTGGCTCTCGGCCGAACATGCCGTACCCGCCACTGTGCGCCTGTACGACCGCCTGTTCACTGAACCGCGCCCCGACGCCGTACGCGGCGCAGACGGCGAATACCTGCCTTTCACTAACTTTCTCAACCCCGAATCCGTGCGCGAAATCCAAGCCTGGGTCGAAGCCTCCGCCAACGATTTGCCGCCCGAGAGCCGCTGGCAGTTTGAGCGACTGGGCTATTTCGTTACCGACCGCAAAGACCATGTGAAGGGCAAGCCCGTGTTTAACAAAACGGTGGGTTTGCGCGACACTTGGCAGGCGAAAGCACAATAAGCCCTGTGTCGGATGTGAAGGCTACCTGAAAAAGCCGGAGCTAGGTTTAGCTTCGCAGAAACTCTGCTTCGGCTGCGCCGAAACGTCGTTTTCAGGTAGCCTGCTTTCATTCCGGGCAGTATCTATACTTGACTAAATCACTTGGGTATTGGAAAATCCGCATCCCCTTGATGCAACAAGACCATAGCCCTATGCGATTAACCACCAAAGGCCGTTTTGCCGTAACCGCCATGCTTGATTTGGCGCTGTACGGGCGCGAAAACCCCGTCAGCCTCAACGCTATCAGCGGCCGGCAGAATATTTCCCTATCCTACCTTGAGCAGCTTTTCGGCAAACTGCGCCGCGCCGGGCTGGTAGAAAGCGTGCGCGGGCCCGGTGGTGGCTATTTACTCAGCCGCCAGCCCGACGGCATCAATGTTGCCGAAATTATCTATGCCGCCGAAGACAAGCTGGATGCCACCCGCTGCGGCGGCCAAACCAACTGCCATCACGGCACGCCCTGCCTCACGCATGATTTGTGGGAAAGTCTCAACCAAACCATCCAAGGCTACCTGAGCAGCGTCTCCCTGCAAGACGTGCTTGATAAAAGGAATGGCCACCACCATCATGATACTGCCATCAGCCTTACCCATATCCGCTATAGCTAAGGCACATATTTATTTCTGCGGCACAGGCTCGCCGCTTTGAAAATGTGCTACAGCTATGAATTAATGACACAACCACATACCAAACAGAGAAAACCATGACCAAACAAACCCCCATCTACCTCGACTATGCCGCCACTACTCCCGTAGACAAACGCGTAGCCGAAAAAATGATTCCTTATTTGAGCGACATCTTCGGCAACCCCGCGTCCAACAGCCACGCATTCGGCTGGACGGCGGAAGAAGCAGTGGAAAAAGCCCGTGCCGACATCGCCGCCCTGATTAATGCCGACTCCAAAGAAATCGTCTTCACCAGCGGCGCGACCGAGTCCGACAACCTCGCCATCAAAGGCGCGGCAAACTTCTACAAAACCAAAGGCAAACACCTCATCACCGTCAAAACCGAGCACAAAGCCGTGCTCGACACCATGCGCGAACTCGAACGCCAAGGTTTTGAAGTAACTTATCTGGACGTACAAGAAAACGGCCTTGTTGATTTAGACGTACTAAAAGCCGCCATCCGCGAAGACACCATCCTGATTTCCGTGATGTGGGTGAACAACGAAATCGGCGTGGTGCAAGACATTCCCGCCATCGGCGAAATCTGCCGCGAACGCAAAATCATCTTCCACGTCGATGCCGCCCAAGCCTGCGGCAAAGTGCCTGTCGACGTTGAAGCCGCCAAAGTTGATTTGCTGTCCATGTCCGGCCACAAAGTATATGGCCCCAAAGGCATCGGCGCCCTGTATGTACGCCGTAAACCACGCGTACGTCTCGAAGCCCAAATGCACGGCGGCGGCCACGAACGCGGCTTCCGCAGCGGCACCCTGCCGACCCACCAAATCGTCGGCATGGGCGAAGCCTTCCGCATCGCCAAAGAAGAACTCGAGCAAGACATGGCGCACTACCGCAAACTGCGCGACATCTTCCTCAAAGGCATCGAAGGCATCGAAGAAGTCTATATCAACGGCGACCTCGAACACCGCGCCCCGAACAACCTGAACGTCAGCTTCAACTTCGTCGAAGGCGAAAGCCTGATTATGGCAG
>CAUUTP010000043.1:0-16394 GCA_963548155.1 uncultured Eikenella sp. | reverse complement strand
CCTTGCAGGATAAGGCTTGCGGGGGGGCTTTAGCACCTTTTTTGTTACTTATGCCAACCATTCCATAAAATATATCCTGAGATGTTTTAGTCCAACAAAGATCTAAACTTAGTTCGGCTAGGCTAGCACCGTAATCCGTTGCCCCTTATGTTTTCAGGTAGCCGTTGAGGCTACCTGAAAATGGATAATGCAGATTTATATGCGGTTCAACTCGGTATGCTTAATGGCTGCAGCCGCAGTTGTGGCCATGTTCGTGCCCGTGGTGTTCTTGTTCGGGCTGGTTCTCGCCGCCGTGTTCGTTTTGGAAGAATTGGTGCGCTTGGCGGGCAGCTTGGCTGCCGAGATCTTCGATCATGAGGGAGACGTATTCGGGGAAGAGGTAGCGGCCGCCGAGTTTGGCGCATGCGGCGTCGGTTTCGGGGGCGAGGCTGGGGATGGGAGTGGAGAGGTCGACTTGGCCGTCCCATTCGATGGCGAAGCGTTTGTCGGCAAAGCGGATGGGGGTGAGCTCGGCTTCTTTGTGGCGGTGCATCAGGCACAGGGCTTGGCGGCTGAATACGTCGTAGAGCCAGGCGTCGCCTTGGTCGGTGTTGAACAGGAGGTAGGCGCTGGGGGTGGCAGTATCAAAGCCGGTGGCGGTTACGTAGTCTTGGCCGGCACGGGTGTGCTCGACTACGGTGTGGCATTCTTCGGTGAGCGGGGTGCGGCCGAAGCGTTCGCCGGCCTGGTGGCAGATTTCGGCGTGGCGCCAGCTTTGGTATTTGGCTTCTTGGGCGGCGCGGTTGAGCAGCTCGGCGATTTTGCCGCCTTGTTTGTTTTGGCGTTTTTTGGCCTGCTGGCGGAGGTGTTCGAGGGTGTCGGCGGTGGTGTGGATGTATTTCATGCTGGATCTCTTTTTAATTTGATGTGAGGCTACCTGAAAATGTTTTCAGGTAGCCTTTCGGGTTTATTGAGCTGCGCCGGAGGCTTCGCTGGCGGCCGGAGTTTCGGCAGCGTCGGCGGGGTTTTTCAGCCAAGCGGCGGTATCTTTTGCAATGGTGTCGGTTACGCGTTCGAGCACGGAGCAGGAGCTTTTAAACATGCCGCCCATGCCGCCGAGGGAGCGGCGGGAGAGCTCGGTGGTGGCGGTTTGCTGGCCATTTTCGTAGCGGGTGAGGCGGATGTGCATGGATTTGTAGTGGCCGGTGAAGGCGCTGCCGTAGCTGCGGGCGTCGGTAATCTGCACTTCGAGGCGGTTGGGCTGCCCGGCGAGGTTGTCGGCACCGGTGGCCTGCAGTTCGATGCCGTCGGCTTTGGCTTGCTCGATGATTTTGCGGCTGAGGTTTGCGCCTAAATCGGTGCATTCTTGGCGGATGCGGTCGGCCACTTTGGCTTCGGGGGCGTAGGGGATGGTGTCGGCGATAAAGCTTTGGGCGTAGGTTTGGCCGGCGATGAGGAGGGCGGCGATGGCGGTTAGGCGGCGGAGCATGGGAGTCCTTTTCAGGTTGGATGTGGGTTGGGAAACTCGGGGTAATGATTGTGTAGCGGGTTTTAAGTTTTCAGGTAGCCTCTGCAAGCAAAGGCTACCTGAAAATTTTACTCTGCTTTACGCATCAATGTTTTGTGCAATCAGGGCGTTGGTTTCGATGAACTCGCGGCGGGGTTCGACTTCGTCACCCATGAGGGTAACGAATACTTTGTCGGCGGCGATGGTATCTTCGATGCGCACTTTTAAGAGTCGGCGCACTTCCGGATCCATGGTGGTTTCCCACAGCTGTTCGGCGTTCATCTCACCCAGCCCTTTGTAGCGCTGGATGGCCATGCCTTTTTGCGCACCGGCGAGCAGGATGTCGATGGCCTGCTCGAAGCTGTTGACGGGTTGCGGCTCGGCTTCGCCTTTGTGGAGCAGGGCGCCGGGCTCAACCAGGCCTTGGAGCTGTTCGGCGGTGCGGCTGATGGTTTGGTAGGCTTTGCTGTCGATGAATTTCTGATCGAGATAGGAAACCATCACGTTGCCGTGCAGCTGGCGGGTGATTTTGATGAAATGGCCGCCTTCGTGGCCGTCGAGGCGTTCCAGCGCCACTTCTTCTTTGGCCAACAGGGGGGTGAGGGCGGCGATGGCGGCATCGGTGCTTTCGGCGCTTTCGAGCGAAATGGGCGTGGTGTCGAGCAGGGCACGCAGCACGAGGCCGTCGATGATGCGGCTTTCCTGTTCGATGGTGCTGCGGGCGCGGAGGAACTGCTTGGCGGAGCGCTCCAGCTCGGCGCCTTCCAGCGTGCGGCCGCCGGAAACGATTTTGGCTTTATCTACGGCGAGACCGAGCAGGAATTCGTCTTTTTCCGAGTCGTCTTTCAGGTAGCGTTCCTGCTTGCCGTATTTGGCCTTATAAAGCGGGGGTTGGGCGATATAAATGTAGCCGCGTTCCACCAGCTCGGGCATTTGGCGGTAGAAGAAGGTGAGTAATAATGTCCGGATATGCGCGCCGTCCACATCGGCATCGGTCATGATGATGATGCGGTGGTAGCGAAGTTTTTCCAGATTGAATTCTTCTTTGCCGATGGAGGTGCCCAGCGCGGTAATCAGGGTGGCCACTTCTTGGCTGGCGAGCATTTTTTCGAAGCGGGCTTTTTCCACGTTGAGAATTTTGCCCTTCAGCGGCAGGATAGCTTGGAATTTGCGGTCGCGGCCTTGTTTGGCAGAGCCGCCGGCAGAGTCGCCCTCCACCAGATACAGCTCGGATAGGGCCGGGTCTTTTTCTTGGCAGTCGGCCAGTTTGCCGGGCAACCCTAAGCCGTCCATCACGCCTTTGCGGCGGGTGATTTCACGCGCTTTGCGGGCAGCTTCGCGGGCGCGGGCGGCATCTACGATTTTGCTGCAAATGATTTTGGCATCTTGCGGATTTTCTTCCAAAAATTCGTGCAGCGCCTGGCTGAGTACTTCGTTCACCACGGGGGCGATTTCGCTGGAAACCAGTTTGTCTTTGGTTTGGGAGGAGAATTTCGGGTCGGGCAGCTTCACGGAAAGCACGCACACCAGGCCTTCGCGCATATCGTCGCCGCTGGTGTCCACCTTGGCTTTCTTAGCGATTTCGTTGGCTTCGATATATTGGTTGATGGTGCGCGTCATGGCGGCGCGCAGGGCGGTGAGGTGGGTGCCGCCGTCGCGCTGCGGGATATTGTTGGTGAAGCATTGCACGGATTCTTGGTAGCTGTCGTTCCACTGCATGGCGCATTCCACCGTCATGCCGTCTCTTTCGCCGAGGGTGTAGAAGATTTTGTCGTGCAAGGGTTTTTTACCGCCGGTGGTGTAGCGCACAAAACCGGCCACGCCGCCGGATTCGGCGAAGTTTTCGTGTTTGCCGTCGCGTTTGTCAAACAGTTCGATTTTCACGCCGTTGTTCAGAAAGGATAATTCGCGGATGCGTTTGGCCAGGGTTTCAAATTTGTATTGCACCAAGCCGAAGGTTTCTTCGCTGGCCATGAATTGCACGCGCGTGCCGTGTTTGTCGGCCGGGCAATCGGCTACGGCTTTGAGCGGGGCAACGGTTTCGCCACGGCGGAATTCGACAAAATGCTCTGGGCCTTCGCGCCAGATGGTGAGTTTCAGCCAGTCGGAAAGCGCGTTCACTACGCTCACACCTACGCCGTGCAGGCCGCCGGAGACTTTATAGCTGTTGTTGTCGAACTTGCCGCCCGCGTGCAGGATGGTCATGATGACTTCGGCGGCGGAGCGGCCTTCTTTGGGGTGGATGCCGGTGGGGATGCCGCGCCCGTTGTCTTCGATGGTGATGGATTCGTCGGCGTTGATGGACACGGTGATGTTGTCGCAGTGGCCGGCCAGCGCTTCGTCAATGGCGTTGTCGAGCACTTCGAACACCATGTGGTGCAGGCCGGAGCCGTCCTGCGTGTCGCCGATATACATGCCGGGGCGTTTGCGCACGGCCTCTAAACCTTCGAGGACTTGGATGCTGTCTGCGCCGTATTCTTGTTGGGTTGGTTCTGTCATGGTTGTTTTGTTGTGATGAGAATGAGTTTGAGGCTACCTGAAAAAATGGCAGCGCAAATTAGGATGTTTAACCGGCAGCCGATTAGGCCAGTAGGGAGGCCTGGCCGACGATTTCGCCAGCGGGTGTGCCGTGCACCACCACGGCAGTTTCCAGTCTAGCCATGAGTGCGGCGAATAATTCATCTGCCTCAACGCGAGGCAGCCAAAGCCGGCGGAAGGCTTCGGCCTTGATGCCGCCGATGATAGTGATCATCAAAAGTTTGGCCTCTTGGCAGGGCATCAAAAGCTGGCTGAAAACGGCCTGCTGCACTTCGGGCACGAATGCCTCTGCTTCTGCTTCGTTGTTGATATTGCAGGCGATAAATAGGGCTGGGGTTTCTTGGCCGTTTTCGTTTTCCAGGATTTTGTAGCTGATGTCGGCGATTTCGTTTGGCATGGGGTGGTGATGAAAGGTATTGTTATATTGGGAAATGATGTGTGCTCAATGCGATTTCAGGCTACCTGAAACCTAACGCGCGATTATAACACATTACCTAAGTCATTTTGGCCTGAGAAAGAACAGGCTTCCGTTTAGGAAGCCTGGTTTTCATTTGATTGAAGCAGATAATTTTCAGGTAGCCTGTTCTGCCTTTTCGCGGCGCATGGTTTGGATGCCGTGATACAGCATCACGATGATGCTCGCCCAAATCAGGCTGTGGCTTACCATGGCCACCCAGTCCAAATGTTCGCCCAGCACAAACACCGAAAGCAGAAACAACAGTGCCGGCTCCAGATAGCTCAGCATGCCGAACAGCACCACCGGCAAAAGCTCGTTGGCTGTGAGGTTTACCTGCATTGATACTGCGCCGTTAAGCCCCAAGAGCACGGCAAACAAAAGTAGAATCGGCTTGGCTTCGATCATGGCTGGGCTGGGTGAGTACATCACCAAATACCAAATCACAAAAGGCAGCGCCAAAATCAAATCCAGCAAGAGCCCGAGCAGCGGCGGCACGCCTTGCCAGCGGCGCATGATGTAATAAATCGGGAAGGTGGCGAACACGGCAATGGTTACCCAGGAAAACGTGCCGCTGTTCCAGATTTCCAGCGCCACCGCCGCCGAAGCCAGCAGCACGGCAATCAGCTGCAAGCGATCAAGCCGCTCGCGGAACACCATCACCCCGCCCAGCATCATCGCAAGCGGGAATAGGAAGTAGCCCATCGATACGTCCACCCCCTTGCCGTTTACCGGCGCCCACATATAGAGCCAAATCTGCCCGATCATAATCGGCGCGGGCAGCAGCACCAGTGCCCAGCGGCGAAGATTGCCGCCGATTTCGCTCAGGAATCTGGCCGCATCGCGTTTGGCCGAAGTGAGCAGCATAATAGAGAGCGCGCAGGTAAACGTGCCCACGATACGCCAGGCAAACACATCTGTGCCACTCATCGGCCGCATCCACGGGCCAAACATAAACAGCGAGCCGAACAGAATATTGGAGACCACGGCCGCAATAATCCCCTTGGCCATTCTCGACATATACAGCCTTTCGGAATTAAAGATATTTAACATTATAAACGTCTTCTCGCTGCTTGGCACGTTTTGGCAGCTTTTGCCCAAATAGCCGTGGGTAAAGAGAAACAGGACAATGATTTGCTTATTTGCGCCGTGGGTAAAGGCTACCTGAAAGATTCCGGCGGTGGTTTGTGTGAAGTTGGGTTAATTAAGATGGAAAGGATTTGGGTTGCGTGGGTAAGACGATTTTTCAGGTAGCCTTCTGCGCACTCAAAGGCTACCTGAAAAATATCGCGGCGCCTCAGGTAGCCTCTCTTGTTGATTAAACATTGCCCGGTTTGTCTTTCTCTTGTACTCTGCTGCCTCCCTGCAATCTTGTTTTAAGGAAGCTGAGATGTCTGTTTATGCTAAAGCCCTTCTGCTGCTGCTGTTGGCCGCCTTGTGTGCCTGTCGTGTGGATGTGGGCCACCATGATGGCGAGGCTGCCAGCCAGGCCGCTGCCGCTGCGCCTGTTTTGCAAAGCGTGGAAGTGGGTAAAACCACGCTAGAACAGGCGTTGACACTATATCCCGATTTACAGCAGTTTAATAACGGGTTCATCAGTTTCGGTAATCGGATACTTACCAGTGATTCTGGAATGATTGAAGTGTATGGACGTGAAATCTTGAACAAATCCCCTCAACAAATCTTAATCTTCGATAGTGACAGTAAAGTACTACAAATGGTAGTGTTGTCACGTGTGGATAAGGATGTTACCCCGTTTGTGCGAGAGCTGGAAATTATTGGATTTACGTCGTATCCACAGCTTACGGAACAGGAGTTTGCTATTTTAAACAGCGGGGTGTTCGTTACTGCCGAGGAACGGCAAAAGGTTTTGGGTGCGCTAGGCGTGCAGCAATTTAAGCGCGGTGATGTGTTTGCCATGATCGTGCCGGCCAGAGAGGATAATGGTACTGCTTTACTAGTTGTAACAAACCTTGCCTACGAGCCGGAACACCGCGCCAAATGGCAGCGGCAGGAGGCCGCCAAACAGCAGGCGGGGCAGCAATAGCCCGCCGCAATTGGGTTTTATGCAAACTTTTTAATATGCGTTTTCAGGTAGCCTTCTTGTGTGAAAGGGGCTACCTGAAAAACAATGGGGCGGCATTTGTGCCGAGTTGCGCGGGGGCGGTCTGAAAATCGGTTTTCAGGTAGCCTAAACCGTGCAAACGGTCTAAACTTCCCGCCTTGTTTATTTCCAACCCGAATTCCCATGCCCGAACTGCCTGAAGTTGAAACCACCCGCCGCGGCATCCAGCCTTATATGCAGGGCAAAACCGTGGCCGGGGTGGTGGTGCGCCAGCCGAAATTGCGCTGGCCGGTGCCGCCGGATTTGGCGCGGCAGCTGGTCGGCAGCCGTATTGTGCACATCCGCCGCCGCGCCAAGTATTTGCTGTTTGAATTTGCCCACGGCGTGATGCTGCTGCATTTGGGCATGTCCGGCAGCCTGCGCGTGTATCCCGACGGCAGCGCGCCGCCGCCGGAAAAGCACGACCACCTCGACATCGTTACAGACGGCCAAACCGTGCTGCGCCTGCGCGACCCGCGCCGTTTCGGCGCTGTGCTGTGGTTTGCCGGGCCGGCAGAGCAGCACCCGTTGTTGCAGCATCTGGGCCCCGAGCCGCTGCAGGACGAATTTACCGCAGGCTACCTGAAAACCGCGTTCTCGCGTCGCAAAAGCGCCGTCAAAACCGCGCTGATGGACAACAAAATCGTGGTGGGCGTGGGCAATATTTATGCCAACGAGGCGTTGTTTGCCGCCGGCATCCTGCCCACCCGCCGCACCGACCGCGTATCCGCCGAAGAGTGCCGCCGCCTGGTGGCGGAAATCCGCAGCGTGTTGCAGCGTGCCTTGAAGGCGGGCGGCAGCAGCCTGCGCGATTTTCTGCACAGCGACGGGCAAAGCGGCTATTTCCAGCAGCAATATCAGGTATATGGCCGCGAGGGCGAACCCTGCCGCCAGTGCGGCACGCCGATTGCGCGGCAGACCATCGGCCAGCGCAGCAGTTTCTACTGCCCGCAATGCCAGCGTTGAGACCGTTTCCGGCAGCCTTTGGTTTTTCAGGTAGCCTTTTAAAATCCGACCAATAAACGAAACAAACACATGAACACACCATCCACCTCCGTCTTCACCCGCCTCTTCCGCATCCTGCACCTGCTGTTTTGGTTTTTCATCACCGCCTACCGCCTATTCCGCCTGCGAGAATACAACCAGCACAGCAAAGACGTGATGCAGAACTTGGCTCGCAGTATGTTGAAAGTATTGCACATCCGTATCGAAGCCAATCCGAACAACCCGCCTTTCCCGCCCGTGTTCCTCGGCGCGGCGAACCACGTTTCCTGGCTCGATCCGATGATTCTGATGGCCATGTACCCCACGGTGTTTATTGCCAAGCGCGAAATCCGTTCCTGGCCGGTGTTGGGTGCGGTGGTGGCACGCACCGGTGCGGTGTTCATTAACCGCAACAGCCGTAATGACGTGGCACCTGTAAACGAAGCCATTGTGCGCTCGATGAGTGCGGGGCACGGCGTGTCGTTCTTCCCTGAATCCAAAGCCTCAGATGGGATGGCGTTGCTGCCGTTTAAAGCCGCGCTGTTCCAATCCGCGCTGGACAGCGGCCTACCTGTAGTGGCCGTGGCGCTGCGCTATTGCGACCGCTCCGGCCGACGCAGCACAGCCCCCGCCTATGCAGGTAATACCAGCCTCCTTACCGCGCTGTGGCGCATCGTATCGATGCCCGAAATCATCGTCCGCGCCGACTGCTCCGAGCCGCTAACTCTAAACACAGAGGAAGCTGCTGATGCTTCTGCCCGCTTTTTGCTCAAAGATAAGGCGGAAGCTTTTGTTGGCGCGATTATAAACGGTGAGGATAAAGGCTGATTGCTGCTGTAGGAATTAATAGAGGCTACCTGAAAAGTTTCAGGTAGCCTCTATTAGTAGTTGGGAGGCTGTTGTTTTTTTGTGAATGATCTGTTTGTGTACCGGATGCACCGTTTTATTCTTAGTCCACCTTGGCAAGTATTTTCAGCTTGAAGCCCGTCAGTAGCGGATTTTTGTCTATTTGTAGCTTGCTGTGTTGGTGATAGAGCCTTCATGCTAAAAAATAGATGGCAAGTTTTCAGGTAGCCTCTGCCTATATGGTGAATAGTTTTTTACATTTACCATATTGATGGTATTGAGTATAATGTAAGATTTCTTGCCATGAGCCAACCTAGCTGTGTAGATTTTATAGAGTGCACAGTGAAACAAGGCATTTAGTTTTTTGGTTTTGCAACAATCCGCAAAACCAGCAACAGATAAGGAATATCACAATGAACAAAACTTATAAAACTGTTTACAACGCTGTGAGTGGTACTTGGGCGGCCGTTTCCGAGCTGGCCAAATCACAAGGCAAAAACACCACACGCGCCGCTGCCGCTTTGGTGCTGCTGGCGGTTTCCCCCGCTTGGGGCGCGCAAAACACCGGCACAACCACTTCCGGCGGCAATACCGTGCCCGCTGGTGCAGACTACAAATCCTGCTATTTCGACGACACCAGCAAAAATGTGGTTTGTGGCGATGCCACCACGACGGCTGCCGATGTTGTAGACAGCAAGCCCGGTAAATCTGTTGCGATTGGTATGTCTTCTACGGCTGCCGGTGAGAGCAATATAGCTTTGGGTTCGAGTGCTTCAGCTTCCAGCACCTCCGGTTTGGCAATTGGTTCAAACAGCAAAGCACACCATAATCAAACTGTGGCCATTGGCGAGCGTGCCAGTGCGCTGGGTGAGGCGGATATCGCCATCGGCAAAGCGGCGGGTGAAAACGCAACCAGCACAGGGCGCAATATTGCCGTGGGCGAGTATGCGGTGAAAGATGCGGTGGCGGCCAATAATGTGATCGGTATCGGTACCAACGCAGCTAAGGGAATTAGCGGTTCGCACGTTATTGCCATCGGTACAGATGCCAACCAAGGTGTGTCCGGTGTGAACCAAGTAGTGGCTATCGGCTATAAAAGCTCCGCTGAAACATCGCAATCGGTTGCCATCGGCACATCGGCTTCCGCTAAGCAAATTGGTGCTTTGGCTTTGGGCAACAACAGCAATGCTGTTACCGAGAGTTCCGTAGCGGTGGGTCGATTCGCTCAAGCTTCTGGTCCGAATTCGATTGCTGTTGGCGGCGGCCGCAGCGCTGCGGAGTCGGCACAGGCCGGCGGTGTGTATTCCATCGCTGTCGGCGCCGGTGCAGAAGCGACAGGTCCAGGATCGACCGCCATGGGCCGGAGTGCTGTTTCGAAATCTATCGGTACCGTGGCAGTGGGTAGTACGGCACAGGCTTCAAACTTGTTTGCGATTGCCATCGGTAACAAAGCAGAGGCATCGGGTAGTAAATCTGTTGCGATCGGTTCGAACGAAGATGCCAAAAATATTATTGCCAGAGCCACCGGCCAGCAGTCTGTAGCGATTGGCTGGACAGCGCAGGCAACCGGTGCTACCCAATCAGTGGCCATCGGCCCGGATACACAGGCATTGGGCGCACAATCCACTGCCATCGGTAACAACACCCGCGCCAAAGGCGATTCCTCCATCGCTATCGGTGGCGATGATTGGAATGTAGCCAAAGCACAAGTGGGCGCGGATTACCAAAGCCTGACCGGCACGGCGATGAGCTCTGGTTTTCAAGGCACAGAATCGGCTGAGGCCGCGATTGCCGTCGGTGTGAAGGCCATGGCCACAGGCGTGCTTTCCACTGCTTTCGGCTCGGGGACACGAGCCACTGAAGTCGGCGCATCTGCATTCGGCGTGGGCGCGGAAGCAAACAAAAGAAAAGCCGTAGCCATCGGCGCAGGTTCGCGCACAAGTACCAATGCAACGGCAGAAACCAGCGCTACCGTGAACGGCGTGACCTACGGCAGTTTTGCCGGTGTCGACCATATTACGGATGGTTCGCAGGTTTCCATCGGTACGGCAGGCTACGAGCGCCAAATCAAACATGTTGCCCCAGGTGCAATTTCTGCCACCTCCACCGATGCCATCAACGGCAGCCAGCTTTATCACGTTGCCGCCCAAGCCGCCAATCCGCTCAAGTTTGACGGCGACAGTGGCACCACTGTGGAACGTCCACTCGGCACCACGCTCAACGTGAAAGGCGGCGCCACCGGCACGCTTACCGACAACAACATCGGCGTAGTGGCCGACAAGGCCAGCAACACATTGCGTGTGAAGCTTGCCCAAAACGTGGATTTGGGTAATGCAGGCAGCCTGAAAACCGGCAATACCACCGTGAATAACAATGGACTGACCATCACCGGCGGCCCGAGCGTGACCAACACTGGTATTAACGCAGGCAGCAAGCAGATTACCAACGTGGCCAGCGGTGGCAACATCGACAGCAACGCCGCCAATATCGGCGATGTGAAACGCATAACTAACCAACTTTCCACCAATATCCAAGCGGCGAAAACCGAAGTGGTGGCGGGTGACAATATTCAGGTGACCTCGTCTCAAGGCGGGAATGGTCAAACCGTCTACACCGTTAAAACCGTTGCCAACCCGACGTTTACCAGCGTGACTGCCGGCGGCAACACACTGGACAACACGCCGATGACGGTGAACGGCAACACGGTAACCAACGTGAGCAACGCCATCAACCAAACCGCTGCCCAAGCCTTCAGCCCGCTCACGTTCACCGGTAACAAAAACAGCGATACCGGCAACGACGGCAGCCAGCAGAAACTGGGAAGCAGCCTGCACATTGGTGGCGGCTTGGCGAACACCGCAGCGGCCAGCAACAGCAATATCCGCACCGAAGTGACGGACGGCAAAGTGGATATTCAATTTGCCAATGCGCCCACCTTCGCCGGCACAGTGACTGCGCCTACCTTCAAAGCAGGCAGCAACACGCTGGACAACACGCCGATGACGGTGAACGGCAGCCCGGTAACCAGCGTGAATAACGCCATCAACCAAACCGCCGCCCAAGCCTTCAATCCGCTCAAGTTTGACGGCGACAGCGGCACCACCGTTGAGCGCAAGCTCGGCACCACGCTCAACATAAAAGGCGGCGCCACCGGCACGCTCACCGACAACAACATCGGCGTAGTGGCCGATAACGCCAGCAACACATTGCGCCTCAAACTTGCGCAAAACGTGGATTTGGGCAATGCAGGCAGCCTGAAAACCGGCAATACCACCGTAAACAACAGCGGTCTGACCATCAATAACGGCCCGAGCGTGACCAACAACGGCATTAACGCAGGCAACAAGCAGATTAGTAATGTGGCCGACGGCACCAACCCCACCGATGCCGTGAACGTGCGCCAACTGCAGGCAGCCATGAATGGTGGCAGCAATACCAACCAAAACCTGATCCAGCAGGTAAACAACAACCTGAATCAGCGTATCGACAAGCTGGAGGACAACAGCAATGCCGGCATCGCAGGCGGTATCGCGCAAAGCTCCATTCCGCAGGTAACCCGCGCCGGCGCATCCGGCATCGGTGTAGGCACTGGCTACTATGGCGGCCAATCGGCGATTGCCGTGGGCGTGTCGTCTATCAGTGATGGCGGCAACTGGATTGTGAAAGGCTCGTTCTCCGTCAATTCCCAAGGCCGTACCGGCGTTGGCGCGGGCGCGCTGTATCAGTGGTAATACCATAGACAGTTCGCTGAGGCTCAAAAAAGCCGCCTGCACTTTAATGTTCAAAGTGCAGGCGGCTTTTTTATTTTTCAGGTAGCCTGAATGGGCTATAAGGTTCGAAGGCTGCATACATGGAATCACACTTGGCCACGAGCTACGTCGGCCAATATGGCTGCTTTATGCTTGATTCGCCAGTTCGATAATTTTCTGAAAGGTTCTGCCGTTGCGTATTGTCAGGCTTTTATAGAAGGCAGAGCCTATCAGTTTTTTATGGTAGTTTGAGCGCAGATAGTCGGCTTGGTTGTGATTGCTGTAAAAGAAGGCGGTTTCGCCAAAATGCAAATGCTCTTTTTCATCTACCCACGAAAGTGTTTCGGCTTTGATTTGCTCTCGGTCTGCTTCCGGCAGATAAAAGAGAGCATCGCGCCGATAGGCGGTTTCGTCTCGCCACCAGTCCAGCAGTTTGTCTGCTTCTTGTTGCAGGATATCGGCACGGATTAGGGTGAAAGGCAGGGGGAAGTCGTAGGTGTTGTCGAAATGGGCGGTTAGCAGTTCTCTAATTTTCTGTTCCGGCGCTGGGCTGTTGAAGAAAAGATTGCCGCTGTTGATATAGGAAACGGGATGTTCAAAACCCATTTCGGTTAACCTTTTCTTTAAGTCAGCCATCACAACCTTATTATTCTTGCCGACATTGATGCCCCGCAGTAACAGCACATAGCGCATTTTTGTTTCCTTTTGATCAATATAAGGCTACCTGAAAGCCCTGTTTCAGGTAGCCTTTTTGTTCTCAAAACCGTGATATCAAACATCTCCCTCTGCCGGTTTGGCCTTGCGCTTGCCAAAGTAGAGGAAGCCGATTAGGCCGCAGGCGATCATGGGGAGGCTGAGCCACTGGCCCATGGAGAAGTTCAAATAGAGCAGGCCGAGGAATTCGTCGGGCTCGCGGGCAAATTCGGCAATGAAGCGGGCAGTGCCGTAGCCGATCAGAAACAGGCTGACCACCTGTCCGGCCGGGCGTGGTTTTTTGGAAAACCACCACAGCAGCACAAACAGCAAAATGCCTTCCAAGGCAAATTGGTAGAGCTGGGAAGGGTGGCGCGGCAGCATGCCGTATTGCTGGAAAATTGCGCCCCATAGCTGCGGCTGTTCGGTGGCCAGTGTTAAGTCTTCGCTGTGTGCTTGGGGAAAGCCCATGGCCCAGAAGGCGTCCGGCCGGGTGACGCGCCCCCAGAGTTCGCCGTTCACAAAGTTGCCGCCCAGGCGCACGGCAGCAAAGCCTAAGGGCGTGAGCGGAGCGATGGAGTCGGCCAGCTTGAGCGGGTTGATTTTATGTTTGTAGGCAAACAGGAGGCCGGCGGTTACCACGCCGAGGAAGCCGCCGTGAAACGACATGCCGCCCTGCCATACTTTGAAAATTTCCAGCGGATTGGCAAAATAGTAGGCGTGCTGGTAAAACAGCACATAGCCCAGCCGCCCGCCCACAATCACGCCGATGATGCCCCAGGTGAGGAAGTCGTCTAGGGTTTGCGTGGTGAACACGCTGTTGCCTTGGCGGATGCGCCGCCGTCCGAGCCACATAAATAGGGCGAAGCCGACGAGGTAGCTGACGGCATACCAGCGGATGGCGAGCGGGCCGAGCTTGAGCATAACGGGATTGAAAGCGGGATGGATCAACATAGGGAAAATGCGGCTGAAACAAAAGGGCGCATTATAGCGCATCTGGCTATTGGCCGATAACGGGTAGAGGCGTAAAGAAAACCCGGTTTGGGTTGGATTTTGCCGGGTTGTGTTGCGGTTTTGTTGGGAAGGAGGGATTTCAGGTAGCCTGGGTGGAGGGGGAGGCTACCTGAAAAAGGCGATTGGGCTTATCAAGCTTAAGAGGTCTGCTGGAAACGGAAGCATCTTGCCGTATGGCATGGCTATGCTGATTTTTCAGGTAGCCTGTGCCGGGAAGGCTACCTGAAAGTTGAAACGCGGCTTTAACTTGCGGCGGGGATTGGGTATGATAGCCCGCTTTGAAAGCATCGGCGGAGGCCGTGATGGCTGTATTGAAATTCACCAAAATGCACGGTTTGGGCAACGATTTTATGGTTATCGACGGCATCGGCCAGCATTTTGATCCGGCGGCTGCGCCGATTACCGAATTGGCAGACCGCCACCGGGGCATCGGTTTCGACCAGCTGTTGCTGGTGGAGGCGCCGCCGCTGCCCGAAGCCGAGTTCGGCTACCGTATTTTCAATGCAGACGGCAGCGAGGTGGAGCAGTGCGGCAACGGCGCGCGCTGTTTTGCTCGTTTTGTGCACGAAAAAGGCCTGAGCCGAAACCGCCGCATCAAGGTGGCTACGGCCAAAGGGCTGATTGTGTTGAATTTGCAGGAAAACGGCCTGGTTACGGTGGATATGGGCGAGCCGCGTTTGGCGGCGGCGGATATTCCGTTTGCGCCCGCGCCGGGCGAGGCAGCCGATGCCTTGTGGCACGAGATTGGTTTGGATGGCGCAAGTGCGCGGTTTTCCTGTGTGAATATGGGCAATCCGCACGCCGTGCTGGTAGTGGACGATGTGCACCGAGCGCCGGTGGCCGAATGGGGCGCGCGCCTGGAGCGGCATCCGCAGTTTCCCGAGCGGGTGAACGTGGGCTTTATGCAGGTGCTGGATGCGCACCATATCCGGCTGCGCGTGTTTGAACGCGGCACGGGTGAAACTCAGGCCTGCGGCACGGGCGCGTGTGCGGCGGCGGTGGCCGGCATGCGGGCGGGGCTGTTGGCGCGGCAGGGTTCGGTGTGCGTGAGCCTGCCGGGCGGTGATTTACAGATTGAGTGGGCGGCGGATAACCATGTGTTGATGTCAGGGCCGGCGGCTACGGTGTTTGAAGGAACGGTAACTTACTGATGAACGAAAAGAAAATATTAGCTTATTTGCAGGAGCACCCGGAATTTCTGTTGAACCATGCCGCTGATTTGGGCGTGCGTCCGGCCGAGGGGCGGGTGCAGTCGTTTGCACAGGCGCAATGGCTGGCACAGCAGAAAAAGGCGGCCAAAATGGCCGGGCAGCTGGCGCAAATCATGCAGGATGCCGACAGCAACCACCAAACGCTGAGCCGGATGCTCGGCTTCGTGCGTCGATTGCTGGCGGCCAATACGCTGCTGCAGGTGTTGCGTGCGGCAGAAGCGGGCTGGCAGGAAGATTTCGCGCTGCCGTCCGGCCGGGTGTGGCTGTTGGCCGAACCGCCGAAAAAAGGCGCGGTTTCCGGCAGCTACAGGCTACCTGAAAACCATGCCGCCCATGCTGCCTTGTCTGCCCTGAAAGAACCGGTGTGCGGCAACCGCATCGCGCCAGTGCTGATGAAGGCGCTGCCGCAGGAGGGTAGGGGGCTGGAGAGCTTCCTGATGCTGCCTTTGCGCGTGAACGGGCAAACCGTAGCGGTGATGGTGGCGGGCGATGCCGATGAAACGCGCTTTACGCCCGATTTGCCGCTGGATTGGATGCGCGAGCTGGCTGCCTGCACGTCGGCGGCGCTGGCCAGAGCCGGCGGGTGGTAATGATGGCTTGGCAAAGCCCGACTTTGTGGGTGCTATCGGTGTATATCGCCGTATTTCTAACTTTGGCGTTTCAGCGGCAGCAGTTTTCCTGGCTGTGGGGCAGCATGATGCTGTGGCTGGGCTTCGGCATCCTCAGCGCGCGGATTATGCCCGGCGTGCTGGGGATTACCCATGTGGCCAACCTTTATCCGGTGTACGGCTATTTTGCGCTGGGCAGCCTGTTTCTGTTTGCCAACGGCTGGCGTTACGATGCGCGGCAGATGGGCTGGCGGCTGGACGGCGGCGGGGTGTTTCTGGCTTATTTCGCCGTGGCCGGCGCGGTGCAGCACATAACGTTTTTGTTTTTGCTCTTGCTGGCGGGCTGGCAGTATCCGCAAGGGATGTCGGTGCCGCTGCTCACCGGCCTGATGTCGCTGTATCTGCTCAAACCGCTGCTGTGGATCGCCGGGCAGGCGCTGCTGATGCTGCTGATGTGGCTGCACCGGCGCTATTTGAGCCGAGACGACGTACTGCTGTTCAGCCCTTTGCAGCTTCAGGGCGTGTTGCTGATTAGTTTGCTTTTTCAGGTAGCCTGTTTGTTGGCGGGCGAAAAAATCCTGCTGATTGCCCTGCTACGCGCGCTGTGGATGCTGTTTTATGGGTAGGGATGGGGCAAGATTTTGCCAAAGTGATTTATAGTGAATTAAATTTAAACCAGTACAGCGTTGGCTCGCCTTGCCGTAACG
>CAUUTP010000042.1:0-16407 GCA_963548155.1 uncultured Eikenella sp. | reverse complement strand
GGGCGCCCCCGGCCGGCGGGGGCCACTACTTTTTCTTTCCTCCCCAAAATAAAAGTAACCAAAACAACCGCGACTGCGGGCACAGGTTTGGCTTCGCCAAACTTCCCTCATTCAGCGCGATTTTTCGGGCGGGCTCGCAACTTGCGGCTACGCCGCTTCGAACATGCAAGCCCTTGTTTCCCGAAAAACCGCGCTCCGTTTGGCTGCGCCAGCAGGAAAGCGCACAGTCGCAACCGTTCACACCTTAGCCTACCGGATGAGGCTACCTGAAAACTAATCTGCCACTTTCTGCCGCACCAGCACCCAAGCGAAAAACGGTGCGCCAATAAAGCCGGTGATGATGCCCAGCGGGATTTCCTGCTCATACAGATTGCGCGCCAGCGTGTCGGTGCACAGCAGAAACAGCGCGCCGGCCAAGATGGAGAGCGGCAGCGTGCGCAGGTTGTTGTCGCCAGCCGCCAGCCGCGCCAAGTGCGGCACCACCAAGCCCAGCCAGCCGATGGTGCCGCTCAGGCACACCGCCGAGGCAGTCAGCAGCGTGGCGCACACCACCATAATCGTACGTTCACGCCGGATTTCCGCCCCCACTAGCCGCGCTTCCCTATCGCCCAGCGACAACACATTGATGCGCCAACGCATCGCCATCAGTACCCCGGCGGCCAGCAGCATTACCGGCACCAGCGCCACCAGATTGCCGTATTCCGATTTTGCCAGGCTGCCCATCTGCCAATACACGATTTCCGCCAGCTCGGTTTCCGGATCGGCCAGATATTTCATCAACCCCAGCGTGGCCGACATAAAGCCCGACACCACAATCCCCGCCAGCACCAAAATCACTGCCGAATCGCGCCCTATCAGCCGAGGTAGCGCTAAAGTCATCACCACAGCCAACAGTCCGCCGGCAAAGGCCGCTGCTTGCGTGCCCCAAATGCTCCAGCCGAGCAGAATCGACAACGCCGCGCCTACGCAAGCACCAGAAGACACGCCAAGCAAATCGGGCGACACCAGCGGGTTGCGGAAAATCCCCTGATAAACTGCGCCCGAAGCCGCCAGCGCCGCGCCCACCAGCATCGCGGCCAAAATACGCGGCAGGCGCAAATTCAACACAATATTGGCCTGCACCTCGTCGGCCTGAATCTGCGGCAGGCTTGCTGCAAAGGGCAAATGCCACTCAGATGCCAGCTGCACCGCGCCCTGCATCAGGCTGCGCCACACCCCGCCCGGTGGCATGGGATAGCGCCCCCACGACAGGGAAAACAACACCGCCAGCAGCAACAGGCAGGCAAGAGTGGCCATCAGCAGCAGATAGCCGGCAGAACGTTTGGGCGGCAGCACAGACATAAGGCATCGGAAACAGGCAGGGAAAACTGCCGCATTCTATCTGCAAGGCAAACCTCGTTTTATCGTACGAAAGGAGTATGCCCCGCCTTCCCCTTCCGGCGGATGCGGCGTGCGAATGCCAGCATGGCTGCAGGCCGCCAATTTCCGCTCCGCCACCCAGCCTGCCGCATAGCCGATAGGACTAGTCCTTCCGCCTGATGGTTTGCACCGCGCCAAAAACCGATTATCCGCCCCCGCAAAACTCGGCAACCATGCCGCGCCTGCCGAAACAATATTTTCAGGTAGCCTCTGATGCACAGCAAGCTACCTGAAAACTATCTCTCTACTTACTTTTGAACAAACCGCTCACAAGGACTCACGCCAAATGCAAGCCAAGTTGTTCCGCCTCACCGTGCTCAACGCACTCCTTCTCTCTGGTTTCGCCACTGCCGAAACCGCACCTGCTGCCAGCGAACCTATTGCCGACAGTGCCGAGCTGGAAACCATCTACATCACTGCCGAAGCCCAAGTTAAACAACAGCTTGGTTCCTCGCTAATCACCAAACAAGACCTGCAGCGTATGCCGGTGAGCAACGACATTTCCGAAATCGTCAGCAAAATGCCCGGCGTTACTCTCAGCACCAACTCGCCCGGCGGCACACGCGGCAACAAACGCCAAATCGACATCCGCGCCATGGGCCCGGAAAACACACTGATTCTGATCGACGGCAAACCCGTGCGCTCGCGCAATGCCGAACGCTACGGCCGCGGCGGCGTGCGCAACACGCGCGGTGACTCCAACTGGGTACCGCCCGAAATGATTGAAAAAATCGAAGTGTTGCGCGGCCCTGCCGCTGCCCGCTACGGCTCCGGCGCGATGGGCGGCGTGGTAAACATCCGCACCAAATCCATCACCCGCGAATTCCACGGCAGCGTAGGCACCTATATCGAACAGCCGCAGAGCGGTACCTGCCAAGGCGCTACCCGCCGTGCCAACTTCATCGTATCCGGCCCCATCGTGCAAGACACCCTCGGCTTCCGCCTCTACGGCAGCCTCAACAAAACCAGCCCCGATAATTTCGACATCAACAACAGCGTAAACACCGGCACGGCTCTGAGCGCCGGCCGCGAAGGCGTGCGCAACCGCGACATCGCCGGCCGCCTGCAATGGGACATCAGCCCCACCCAACGCCTTACCTTCGATGCCTCCTACAGCCGCCAAGGCAATATCTACAACGGCGACACTCAAAGCAGCAACGTACTCGTTCCAGCCGTGCGCAACGTTGCCTTCCCGCTTATCGGCACAGAAACCGCCCGCCTCTACCGCCAAAGCTACACCCTCACCCACCGAGGCAACTGGGAATGGGGCGACTTGGAAAGCTACATCAGCTTCGACAAAACCGTAAACAGCCGCCTGCCCGAAGGCCTGCTCGGCAGCACCGAGGGTGCCTACAACAGTACCACCGGCTTTTCCGACAGCATTTTGAAAAACTACCGCTTCGGCAGCCGTGCCGATTTGCCTTTGGGGCGCCATACCCTCACCGTGGGCGTGGAAGGCGGCCGTTCCGTACTCGACGATTCCGCGTCCATGAAGCAAACCATGCAAACCTACGGCAATATCCCGTGGCTTGCCAGCACCGGCCGCAGCGGCAAAGGCAGTCAGAATGATTTTGCCATCTATGTGGAAGACAATATTTCCCTCAACCAAGGCCGCACCTTCCTGACCCCTGGCCTGCGCTGGGACTACAACACCGCCTTCGGCTCCACCTTCTCCCCCTCGTTCAACTTCTCCCACGCCCTGAACGACAACTGGCGGATCAAAGGCGGCATCGCCCGCGCCTTCAAAGCGCCCAACTTATACCAAACCCAGCCCAACTACATGCTGACCAATGCCAGCCACGGCTGCCCCATCGACGAACACAACCGCTGGGACAACCCCAACGCACAAAATAACAGTGCCACCGGAGGCACCGGCGCAGGCAACGATCAGCGCCCCACCGACCCCTATCTCAACAACCGTCCAGGCGGCTTCGACTGGGGTCGTGCCTGCTACTTTGTCGGCAATAAAGACATCAAACCCGAAACCAGCATCAATAAAGAAATCGGTTTCGAGTTCAACAAAGACGGCTACCTCGCCTCGCTGGCCTATTTCCACAACGACTACCGCAACCGCATCGTCGACAACGGCGAATTCGTAACCACCATTGATGCCCCGCCCGGCGGCTACAACCGCGACGTGCGCCGCAGCAACAACCGCGCCGGCACCAACATCTGGCGCAACTACACCGCCACCAACGTGTACCAATGGGGCAACCGCGGCAAAGCCGTACTCGCCGGCTTCGAAGGCAACGTAACCCTGCCGCTGATTCGTGACAAACTGAACTTCAGCACCAACTTCACTTATTTTCAGCGTAACGAAGAGAAGTTCTACGGTAATCCCGTATCGATTGTGCCCAAATACACCATCAACAGCACACTCAATTGGCAAATCACTCCCGAATGGGACTTAAACGCCACCTACACCCATTACGGCCGCCAAAAAACCGGCTCTCGGCCCACCCGCTTCATCGACGTGTACTATGAAGACGGCGGCAGCAAGCTGAAAGAGCATGAACTGGGCAGCTACGGCGTGTTCGGGCTCAACGTCGGCTACAACTGGAAAGACACCGTCAGCCTGCGTGCCGGCGTGAACAACCTGTTCGACAAAACCATCCTGCGTACCGCCGGCACCGCCCGCACCTATAACGAACGCCGCCGCAGCTTCTTCTTTAACGCCCGCTATTCGTTTTAAAGGCGGATAGCCAAACCCGCGGTCTAACATAAGAAAGGCTACCTGAAACCTGGCAGCAGCTCTGCTGCACCACGTTTTCAGGTAGCCTTTTCTAGCACTGCTCTCTCGCTATAAATTGATACAAAACAACCTATCCAGCCCAAACATCCCCATCCTCCGCCAACTCCCGCATCCACCCGTTTGCCACAAACGACACTGCCCGATTACCCGCCACGATAAAGTGATCCAACAACCGCACATCCAGCAGCGCCAATGCCTGTTGCAGGCGACGGGTGAAGGCTAAATCTGCTGGCGAAGGCTCGGTCGAGCCGCCAGGGTGATTGTGCGCGATAATCAGCGAAGCGGCATGATGGCTCAGGGCAAGCTTTGCCACCTCGCGGATATACACCGTGTTTTCCGCCACCGTGCCGCGCGACAGCTCCTGAAATGCAATCAGCTTATGGCTGCTACTCAACAGCATCGCCACACTCACTTCCACCGGCTCGTGCCCCAGTTGCAGTACCAGATAATCGGCCACCGCATCGGGTGAATTGAAAGCCGGTGTATCGCGCATTTCCTCGGCCAGCAAACGCCGTCCAATTTCTCGCACAACGGCAAACTGGCAATAAGCCGCCTCGCCCATGCCCTTGTGCATCGTCAGTTCGGCGGCAGGTGCGGAAAACAGTCGGTTGAGTGAGCCAAATTCCTGTAACAGATAGCGTGCCAAATCCACCGCACTCATCCCCTGCGTACCTACCCGCAACAGGATGGCCAACAGTTCCGCATCGCTTAATGCTCCCGCACCACGATGCAACAGTTTCTCGCGCGGCCGCTCGTTTTCTGGCCAATGTTTGATGCCCATCTTAATTTCCCTTTATGCGTATCGCGTTAACTACCGGATTATACAAGAGCAACGAAATTCCAACGTTTATAAACAATCCATCCAAAGCAAGCCTATCGCGCATTCGGTTTGACCTGCCTCATAAAAAGAACTTTACTCATCAATAGCTTGCATAAAAAGGTTGGAAAAAGCTGCACCAAACGGCTACAATTCGCCACCTTTTTTCAGTTTTCAGCCGCCCGGCACGGGAAATATCCCGCAAAAAGGAGGCTACCTGAAAAAGTTTGAACAAAAATAATCGGAGTAAAATAAACTATGGCAACTAAAGGACAAATGTTACAAGATCCTTTTCTAAACGCACTGCGCAAAGAACATGTGCCGGTATCCATTTATTTGGTGAACGGCATCAAACTGCAAGGACAGGTAGAGTCGTTTGACCAATATGTGGTGTTGCTGCGCAACACCTCGGTAACGCAAATGGTGTACAAACACGCGATTTCCACCATTGTTCCGGCACGCGCCGTGAGCCTGCAGCCGCCCGCCGAGCAGAAACCTGCCGCCGACGCCGAGCAATAAACAGGCATCCCCAGCGCACTGGCTGTTGCTTACAGGCAGTGCGTTTTGCTTATTCATACGCCGCCCGCATCCATTGCCTGTGCGGGCGGTTTGAAAGAATCCAACCATGTCCCAAACCATTGCACTCATCGGCGCTATGCCGCCGGAAATCGAGCTGCTCAAAGAAAATCTACAAAATCTGCGCAATGCGCATGTGGCCGATTTCGAAATTTATCGCGGCGAATACGCCGGTAAAAACGTCGTATTGGCCTTAAGCGGCATTGGCAAAGTGAATGCTGCGCTCAGCACCGCCTTGGTGCTGCAACGCCATCAACCCGATTTCGTCATCAACACCGGCAGCGCCGGCGGCTTGGGCGGCGAACTGAAAGTGGGTGACGTAGTAATCGGCACGCAAACTGCGCATCATGATGTGGACGTTACTGCTTTCGGCTACGCCGTCGGTCATGTACCGCATATGCCCGCGCGCTTTGAATCCGACCCCACCCTGTGCGCCGCTGCGGAAAAAGCCGCCACCGCATTCGAACACGCCGCCGTACACCGTGGGCTGATTGTGAGCGGCGACCAATTCGTACACAGCAACGAATCCGTGGCTGAAGTGCGCCGCCATTTTATCGATGTGCAGGCAGTAGAAATGGAAGCTGCCGCCATCGCTCAGAGCTGCCACCGCTTCGGCGTGCCGTTTGTGGTTATTCGCGCTATTTCCGACCTCGCCGACGAAGAAGCCGACATCAGCTTCGAAACCTTTTTAAAGACTGCTTCCGTGCATTCCGCCAAAATGGTGCTGCAGCTGATTGCTGCGCTTTAAGGCTACCTGAAAATAGAACCAGCCTGAAGACAAACGGCCTTACACTGCAATACAATCAAAGCCGAACTAGCATACAGCCTGCTATCTGAAGGCTACCTGAAAGCCCAAAGGCTACCTGAAAAATGAATCTGCCGCTTTACAGCCAGCCCGCTTTGATTGCCGTTGGCGCCGCTCTCGGCGCCTTGTTGCGCTGGCAGCTGGGTTTGCGTTTCAATCCGCTGTTTGCCCAATTCGCCTTTGGCACCTGGTTGGCCAACCTGCTCGGTTGCCTGCTGGCCGGCACGGTATTGGGCTTACTGTTGGCCGGCAAGCAGCTTACCCAGCCACTGCAAAATGCACTGATAGTGGGCTTTCTCGGCAGCCTCACCACCTTTTCCGCGCTTTCCAGCGAGGTGTCCGTACGCCTGCTGCACAAAGACTGGCTACATGCCGGCCTGATTCTTGCGCTACACACCGTGTGCGACATCGCCGCCACCCTGCTGGTCGCTGCTGCCGTGCAGCGCTTAACCCGAAGCTAAATTACAGATTTTTATTGTTTATCTACCAAAACTGAAAACATCATGAACTTATCTCATCTCCTTAACCGCGAAGCCGAACAAGCCTTTGCCGCTGCCGGTATCGAAGGCGCACCGGTAGTATTGCAACCGGCCAAAAACCCCGAATTCGGCGATTTCCAAATTAACGGCGTGATGGGCGCGGCCAAGCAGCGCAAACAAAACCCGCGCGAGCTGGCACAGAAAGTGGCCGAAGCCCTGGCCGGCAACGGGCTGATTGCCTCCGCCGAAGTGGCCGGCCCCGGCTTCATCAACCTGCGCCTGAACCCGCAGTTTTTGGCCAAGCAAGTGCACGCCGCCCTGCAAAGCGGCCGCCTCGGCGTGGCGCAGGCCGCCGCACCGCAGACCATCGTTATCGACTACTCCTCGCCCAACCTGGCTAAAGAAATGCACGTCGGCCACCTGCGCTCCAGCATCATCGGCGACAGCCTCAACCGCGTCCATTCCTTCCTCGGCCACCGTGTGATTGCGCAAAACCACGTGGGCGACTGGGGCACCCAATTCGGCATGTTAGTGGCCTATTTGGTAGAACAGCAGGCGCAGAACGAACATTTCGAACTGGCCGACTTGGAACAGTTCTACCGTAACGCCAAAGTGCGTTTCGATGAAGACCCGGCCTTTGCCGACACCGCGCGCGAATACGTGGTGAAACTGCAAAGCGGCGACGAAGCCGTGCTCGCCCTGTGGCGGCAGTTTGTGGCCATGTCGCTCAAACACGCGCAAAACGTATATAACCGGCTCGGCGTGCTGCTCAAACCGGAAGATGTGCGCGGCGAATCCTCCTACAATGCCGACTTGCAGCCCGTAGTAGACGAACTTTTGGCCAGCGGTTTAGCCGTAGACGACGGCGGTACCAAAGTAGTCTTCCTCGATGAATTCAAAAACAAAGAAGGCGATCCCGCCGCCTTCATCATCCAGAAACAAGGCGGCGGCTTCCTCTACGCCACCACCGATTTGGCCTGCATCCGCTACCGTGTGCGCGAGCTCAAAGCCAACCACATCATCTATGTAGTGGACACCCGCCAAAGCCTGCATTTCGGCCAACTCTTTGCCGCCTCTCGTAAAGCCGGCTGGCTACCTGAAAACGTAAAAGCCGAATTCATCGGCTTCGGCACCATGATGGGCAAAGACGGCAAACCCTTCAAAACCCGCAGTGGCGACACCGTGAAGCTGGTCGAACTGCTCGATGAAGCCGTAGAGCGCGCCACCGCCTTGGTGAAAGAGAAAAATCCCGAGCTAGACAACACCACCGCCGCCCAAATCGGCCGCAGCGTCGGCATCGGTGCCGTGAAATATGCCGATTTGAGCAAAAACCGCACCAGCGACTATATCTTCGATTGGGACAACATGCTCTCCTTTGAAGGCAACACCGCGCCCTATCTGCAATACGCCTACACCCGTGTGCAGAGCGTGCTGAAAAAAGCCGGCGAATGGAGCCGGACCGAACAGCCCGTGCTCACCGAGCCCCTGGAATGCCAGCTCGCCGCCGAACTTTTGAAGTTTGAAGACGTACTGCAAACCGTGGCCGACAGTTCCTACCCGCACTACCTCGCCGCCTACCTCTACCAAGTGGCCAGCCTGTTCTCCCGCTTCTACGAAGCCTGCCCCATCCTCAAAGCCGAAGGCAGCGCCCGCAACACCCGCCTGCAGCTGGCCGCCCTCACCGGCCAAACCCTGCAAACCGGCCTCAGCCTCTTGGGTATCGACACGCTAGAAGTGATGTAAGCTTTTATCGCTGCATCATAAACAGGCTACCTGAAAATTTTCAGGTAGCCTGTTCTTTTGTTTTGCACCCATTTATTTTCAGGTAGCCTTTCCCCCGCGCCAAGCGATAAAATGCCACCCGTTTTCCACCCTAATCAACCCAAGGACCAACATGCAATTCCATCTCCACTCCGACGCCCTGCCCGCCGGCCAAGCTGCCCGCCTGTTTTTGTGCACCGCCGCCCCGGTCGATGAAACCGCCGCCCTACTCTACGGTACGCTCACCGAAAGCGAACCCTTCGCCGCCGCCCACACGCCCGCCAACGGCAGCTTTGCCGACACCGCCGTGCTCAAACTCGACAACACAGAGCGCGACACGCTGACCAAAGCCTTCCGCCATGCCGCCGGTTGGGCACAGAAGCAGCCCGTGCTTGCCATCGATTTGAGCGCCTTCTCCACCGCCGAATTGGTCGACGCTCTCAATGTACTCACTATCGCGCTGGGCGAAGCCGTATACCGTTTCGACCGCTTCAAAAAAACCGCCAAACCCGCCGCCCTGCAACAGGCCGATTTCTATGCTCCCGCCGCCGACCAATCCGCCCAAGATGCGCTCGGCCGCGCCCAAGCCCTGCTGCACGGCATCAATCTGTGCAAAGACCTCGGCAACACCGCCGGCAACATCTGTACGCCCGCCTATTTGGCCGATACCGCCCGCGCCGAAGCCCAAGCCGCCGGAGCATCTGCCAAAATCCTCGGTGCCGACTACATCCGCGAGCACATGGGATCATTTTGGTCGGTAGCCAAAGGCAGTGCCCAAGAGCCGCGCCTCATCGAGCTTTCCTATTTCGGCGCGCCCGATAAAAATGCCGCACCCGTCGTGCTGGTAGGCAAAGGCGTAACCTTCGACAGCGGCGGCATCTCCCTCAAGCCCGGTGCCGAAATGGACGAAATGAAATTCGATATGTGCGGCGCTGCCAGCGTAATCGGCACCTTCATTGCCGCCGCCCGCGCCAAACTGCCCATCAACCTCATCGCCGTCGCCCCCGCCTGCGAAAACATGCCCGATGCCGCCGCCAACAAGCCCGGCGACATCGTAACCGCCATGGACGGCACCACTATCGAAGTCCTCAACACCGATGCCGAAGGCCGCCTAATCCTGTGCGACGCCCTCACCTACGCCGCCCAATTCAAGCCCGCCGCCCTCATCGACGTAGCCACCCTCACCGGCGCCTGCGTGATCGCACTGGGCAGCGCCGCCAGCGGCCTGGTGGCCAACAATCAGGAACTGGCCGACAGCCTGCTCGCAGCCGCCCGCCAAAGCAGCGACAAAGCTTGGCAACTGCCCCTGTTTGAAGAATACAGCGAGCAGCTCACATCCAACTTTGCCGACCTGCAAAATATCGGCGGCCGCCCCGCCGGCACCCTCACCGCCGCCGCCTTCCTCGCCCATTTCACCCAAGAGCAAACCTGGGCGCACCTCGACATCGCCGGCACCGCCTGGAAAACCGGCAAAGAAAAAGGCGCCACCGGCCGCCCCGTGCCGCTCTTATGGCAATACCTCTGCAACCTAGCAGGCGTGTAAGGCGTTAGCCATAAGGTTCAGGTAGCCTGTGGCAAGAAGCAGGCTACCTGAAACCTAACTCCCACCAAACCAACCTTATCTGCACCAGAACCATTATGAAAAAACTCACTCCCATCCTTATCCTCACCGCTACCATCAGCGCCGCTAATGCAGCGCCTCTCAACGAAGCCCAACTTGCCGGCCAATGGCGTTGCACCACAGAATACCCCAGCATCTATGCCACCGTTACCGACAGCCTCACCCTCCGCCCCAACCACTACGCCAACAGTATTGGCGACTATACCTTCCGCCGCCAAGGCCTTGACTTCCGTTTCCAGCAAAGCGCCACTGGCACCTGGCAACTATCCAACGATACCCTGATCCTCGTCTGGAACAGCAACCGTGCCCGCCCGCAGCATGATGCTGCTACCCGCCAAACCATCGGCAACAATCTAGAACTCCGTAACATAGAGCACCGCATCGCCACCATCCTCGATAGTGATCGCCAGGCCAAAACCATCGCCCTGCGCATCGACAGCCTCGATGCCAGCACCATGCGTCAAACCCAAATCGACGACCAAACCGGTCAAGAAATGGCGCAAAGCATCTGCCGCCGTTTGCCGAACTGAAGCTTGAGCAAAACCAACCAGCTGGGTATCGGCTCACCCATACTAGGCAAACCCCCAACCCTTTCATTCACACCTGCCCTGTTTTATTTTCCATTTTTCAGGTAGCATTCCGCCCCCGAAAAGGCTACCTGAAATACAACTTCAACCCCAACTCAATGATTTTCATGAAAAAACTACTTCCCCTCCTCCTTGCCCTCTCCACCCTGCCCACCGCGCTCTATGCCGCGCCGGCCGACGATGCCGCGCGCATTAGTACGCTGGAGCGGCGCATTGCCGATTTGGAAGCACGCATTGCCGTGTTGGAACGCAATCAACCTGCCCGCAACGGCAATGTGCGCGAAGTCGTCATTGAGCACCGCACAGGCCGCAATCCTGCTTATGTGTGCAGCGTTACCCCGTTTAGCAAAACCTATGAAGCCACCAGCCACAACGAAGGCCTCGCCCGCGCCCAAGTCCGCCGCGCCTGCCAGGCTGAGCAAAACGCGATCTTCTGCGAGGATTCCGATATTAAATGCCGCCGTTATGATTGATTTGGGCAAGTGTGTCCATAGCCGATCAAATGGCAATCGATATAAGGCGGGTTAACGCCGTATTGGAAGTTCAATGGATTCGCCATAAAGCCCAATAAAAACAGGCTACCTGAAAGCATAGCTCCAATCGAGCTAAAACTTTCAGGTAGCCTCTTTCTCTTGGCACAACGTTTTCAGGTAGCCTGTTTATCCTGAATGGCAAACTGGCCATCGGCCGTATCAAGCCAGCGCATCCACAACGGGCGTAAGCCATACTTTACGGTTAAAGCCGCCAGCAAACCCACCAGCAGCGCCCCGGCCATATCCAGCGGCCAATGCACGCCCGATACACCCGCGACCATGCCACGCTCATTGCCACAACCAAGCCGGCCACGCCCACCAGCCGCGTTGGAGCAAACAGGCACATACTCATCAGCGGGGCAGTGAGCGAAGTCATGTGTTTGCTTGGAAAAGACGAAGTGACGCTGTGTGCCAAGAAATTGGTACCCAGCTGCATATCAAACGGCCGCGGCACATGCCAGCCCTTGCGGATAAGATAAGTTGCCGTCATGCCCAACAGCAGGCTGCACAGCACATTCAAGCAGATAACACGCCGATACCGATGTTTCCAAACCAAGTAAACCGCCACCGCAACCAGCGTGATGGCGGTTAAATACTCTGCTATCAACAAAGCAATCACTATGCCGCTCGGATGATCATCATGATCGGCATTAATAAACAAAAACAAGGATTGGTTGATTGCGTGCAGAAACTCCATGCTCAGCCCCGCCTTATTAAAATCATTCAAATTAATCGTACTATACTTATCTATAATTAGCAAAGAATTAGGGAATATTTATGCTGATTTAATTTGGCAACCATGTATAACCATATTCCACCTTTACACTGCCATGGATAGCAGCTGACGCAACAAGCTGCCGCCAAACCATGTTCCGCAGAATTTTGCTGCGTTTTTCAAATATCTGAACTATTCCTATTGAAGCATCACCATATTCTCATTTCTGCCACACATACCAAAAGGCTACCTGAAAACTTTCAGGTAGCCTTTGCTCTCTGCTAGTCAACCGCGCCTTATGCGCCTAAGAACCAGAATTTCAATGCCCACAATACGGCCACGCCCCACACCATGGGCGGTACGTCGCGGGATCGGCCACAACACAGTTTCACCAAGGCATAGCTGATGAAACCCATGGCGATGCCGTCGGCAATCGAATAGGAAAACGGCATAAACACCATGGTAAGGAAGGCAGGCGCCGCTTCAGTCATGTCGTGCCAGTCGATTTCGGTGGCCGAACGCATCATGTGGATGCCGATATACAACAGCGCAGGCGCAGTGGCAAAGGCAGGCACAGCTTCGGCCAGCGGTGAAAACCACAGGCAGGCGAGCATCAGCACGCCCACGGTAACGGCAGTAAGCCCGGTGCGGCCGCCCGCAGCCACGCCGGAGGCGCTTTCCACATAGGGCGTGGTAGAGGAAGTGCCCAACACTGCACCAGCCACAATGGCCACGGAATCCGCAAACAGGGCTTTTTTCAAGCGCGGCAACTTGCCGTTTTCCAACAGGCCGGCACGGTGCGCCACGCCCACCAGCGTGCCAGTGCTATCGAACAAATCCACCAGGAAAAATACGAAAATCACTGCAACCAGGCTACCTGAAAACAGATGGTTGAAATCCATTTGCATAAAGGTGGGCGCCACGCTGGGAATGGCCGACACCACACGCTCGAAGCGGGTCAGCCCCAGCGGCACCGCCAGCAGGGTAACGCCCAAAATACCGATGATGATGGCGCCGCGCACGCGGAAATAATCCAGCACCACGATGATGAAAAAGCCCAGCAGCGCCAAGAGCATCGGCCAATTCGGCGTATACACGCCCGGCTGCCCCTCCACCGGCAAGCGGAATTCGCCCATGTGCACCAGCGTGGCCTCATTGCCCACCACCACGCCCGAGCCTTTGAGCGCAATCAGCGCCAAAAACAGGCCGATGCCGGCGGCAATCGCCATTTTCAGGCTCATCGGCAGCGCGTTCACCAGCATTTCGCGCACTTTCAAAAAGCTGAACAAAATAAATATGATACCGGACACAAATACCGCCGCCAGCGCCACCTGCCACGGCACGCCCATGCCTTTAACCACGCTGAAGGTGAAATAGGCGTTCAGCCCCATGCCGGGCGCCAGCGCAATCGGATAATTGGCCAGCGCGCCCATAATCAGGCAGCCGATGGCGGCGGAAATACAGGTAGCCACGAACACCGCACCAAAATCCATCCCCGCCTGCGACAGGGTGTGCGGATTCACCACGACGATATAGCACATGGTGAGGAAGGTGGTGAGCCCCGCCATCAGCTCAGTGCGGATGGTGGTTTTGTTTTCGGAAAGTTTGAAATAACGGTCTAGAAAGGATTGCATGATGTTTCAAGTGTGGTTGGGAAAAGGGTTGGTATAAGGGTTTCTGACTGGATCTGGCTCCGGTTTAATTTTCAGCGAGCCTATGTCTCTTTTGCTTTGTGTTTGACGCATTATAAAGGCTACCTGAAAACATGCGCCGAACATTTTTCAGGTAGCCTCAGTGGTTAGCCGCGCGGCCGGCGTACGGTTTTATCCATCCAATCAAACAGTTCGTCTAAGTCGTAATCGCCGCTGTGCGGTACGTCCCACGGCAGGGCGAAGTCCACCCGTTTGCCACTGTTTTGCAGCTTGGCGGTGAGGATAGCAGCTATGGCCAGCGAGGTATCGCTATCGGCAGTGCCAACGCGGATGCGCCAATGCTGTGGCGCGGTGTGGCGGCTAATGTAATGCATCGGGTTCATCAGCTTCACCGTCTGCGGGTCGGCCAGGGTGGCTTGCGCATTGGCACGGTGTTGGTAGGAGAAGTCGGTGAAGTGCTGTTTGTCGGTGGTGGCGGTGCCGAACAGTTGGTTTTCGCCGCTGCTCAAATCCAACGCATCGAAAGCTGGCGGGGTTTTCTGGCGGCCGGTGGTGCTGGCATAGGCGGCAAAGTCCACGGCGCTCACTTTGCCGTTGCGGATAGTGAGCCAGTTGCGGCTGCTCAAGTCTTTGCCTGCATCCAGCTGGCTTTGGGCCGAGCGGCGCAGGAAGGAGACAACATAGTTTTTGAAGCTGCCGTTGCCCTGCGCGTCTAACCGCAGTGCCCGGCCTTGCGAATCACGCAGGTGCAGACTGTTCACATAGGCTGGGAATTGGGCTTTAAGGCTACCTGAAATTTGGATTTGCCCGTTGGTGAGCGTACCGTTTACCAATTTGCGTTCAACATGGTAATCGATCATGGAAATATCCATTTTTTGGTAGTCATTCACGCCGTTAAACTGCCATTCATAGGCAGCATCAGCATGATCTAAAATGGAAATCGGGCAATAGGCGGAAACGGCGAAAATATGGTCTTTGGCCGGAGCGGCACCAAGCTGTTGCAGATAGGGCTCGTAGTCGGCCTGATTGCCGCTGGCACCGAGCAACACAGATAAAGCACCGCCCGCGCTGGTGCCGTTGGAGATGATTTTTTCGGCATCACCTGCCATCACCGCATCGTTGAAACGCAGGTAACGCACGGCTGCTTTCAAATCAACAATCGCGGCAGGCGCTTTGCCGGTGGCGGCGGTACGGCCGCGCGCGCCGGGCGAGGCCACCACATAACCTCTGGCCAAAGCAGCCTGCATGGCGTCAACCTGCCCCTCTTTGCTTGGGCCGAAACCACCCTTCCCCGGCACACCGGCTTTGGCTGGCATATAGCCGCCGATTTGGTTGGGCAGGAAGATGGGCGCGGTTTGCGCGGTGTAGCCGTTGATGCTGCCGCCGTTGAAATAGGCTTCGGGGATGTAGATATTGATGGTTTGATGAGCACTGTCGGCCGGATTAGCCACATACACGATATTTTCATAGGCACGATAGGCTACGGTTTGGCCGTTTACTACGGTGCTTTGGCGGGTGTAGTTTTGAGTGCGGAAATCGAGGCCGTACCCTTGGCTGACTTCGATGGTTTTTGCCGCACTGCTGCCGCAAGCCAACACCAAGATACCGGCCAACAGGGTGGTTTTGAATTTCATCATGTTGTTCCTTTCTGCATACCCGAAAAGCACGATTGTACGCCTAAAATGCTGACAGGCTACCTGAAAACATGCACCTCGAATCCGTGGCAAGAAAATACCGAAGCGCACTGCTTTACAAACCCGCCTCATGAACTATCGCAGCTATTTCAGCCGAAGCCTGCTCCGACAATTGGGGGTTCTGCCGTATCCAGGCGCGGGTTTGCGCATTGAGCGGCACAATCCGCTGCCGATCGCCAGCTTGTTTCATAACAAATTCAAATATTTGATGGAAATACATATCGCGATAGGCACACAATCTAGCCGCATTGCCGGCATAACAGCGATTCATATAGTCAGGCCAGGTTTGCATAAGCTGGCGCCGAGCTCTCTGATTAAACACATTTTCTGCCTGTTTACTCGTATTCAGCCGCCGCTCTTGTTCGGGCGACATCACGGCCAAATTCGCCAGCACGATATTGCTCAGCTCGTTTTCAATATATTCGCTCGTTAGCTGAACCTGCTGATAGATTTCATCCTGGTCAAAACCCTGCTGATTTTCGGCATAGGCAGGGGCAAGCAACAAACCCAATAGCGCGGTTATCGCGATTTTCTTCATGCTTATCCTTCCTAGTAAATTTTCAGGTAGCCCTTTGCCTTATTCCACCAGCTCGCCGCGTAACGAGAAGGTGAAGGCTTCGGTGATTTTGATCTCTACCATTTGATTAATGAGCGACACGTCGCCGGTAAAGTTCACCACGCGGTTGTTCGCCGTGCGCGCCTGCAACTGGTCGGGGTCTTTTTTGGACACACCTTCCACCAGGCAGCGCTGCACCGTGCCGAGCATGGTTTGGTTGATGCTCGCTGTTTCCGCTTCGATGACTTCGTTCAGCGCTTCCAAACGGCGTACTTTTTCTTCGTGCGGCGTATCATCCGGCAGGTTGGCTGCAGGAGTGCCAGGGCGCGGGCTGTAAATGAAGACGAAGCTCAAATCGAAGGCGATGTCTTTCACCAGCTTCAGCGTTTGCTCGAACTCGCGCTCGGTTTCGCCGGGGAAGCCGACGATGAAGTCGCTGC
>CAUUTP010000041.1:0-16793 GCA_963548155.1 uncultured Eikenella sp. | reverse complement strand
CTTGCAGGCTTACTTTTCTCAACCTGTGGTGTAAACAACGCGACGATTTCCTACAGATCAGGCTACCTGAAACACTGCAAGGGCAGGTTTTATCCCTACCCGCCGCCTGCTTCCTTTTCAGGTAGCCCGCCTGAGGCACGCTGGCACCGCCCGCCCTTTCCCGTAAGAGGGGCCAGGGCGGGAGGGGATAGGCAAGCCGCAGGACGGCACTTTGCCGCGCACCCCTTTTCAGGTAGCCCCATGCGGCATAAGGCGGCAAAGGCTACCTGAAAAAGCAGAGTTGGTTTGAACTCCGCAAAAATTTACGTTTTCAGGTAGCCCCACCTGAATACGGCTGCAAAGGCATCGAGGCTACCTGAAACCGCCAAATCCACACTAAATAAAGGAATCCACCATGTTCACCCCCGTCAAAACCCTGCCCCAAGGCACCATTTTTTACACCGACCTGGTCGGTGTTTCCCTGTTTGCCGCCTGGCTCGACGCATTCGAAGTGCTGCTGCAAAGCCACCCGCGCCTGGCCACCGTGTGCGCCCCGATGCGCCTGCAAAAGGAAGAAGCCCAGATTGTGGCCGACCGCAAGCTCTATCTCGACTGGATACGCGCCCACCGCCCGCTGCTGGACGAACGCTGCGCCGCCATGCTGCTGATCGAGCCCGATGCCGAACAACTGGACCTGATGCGGCAGCAGTCGGGAAAAATGGCGCCCACGCTTGGTGTGAACTACATTGTGGAAGCCGACTACGCCACCGCCATCCGTAGCGCCGAAGCCGCGCTGGCCGCCTTCAGCCCGGAAAAAGCCTGAGGAGGCCGCCCGTGGCACATGATTCATCCCGCCCGAACCGGCGCGACTGGCTGCTGCTCGCCACCGCCGGCACCTACAAATTCACCCTCATCGGCTTTTATCTGGTGGCGCTGATGACCATCCTCAAAAGCGGCGGCTTCAACCTGAAGCAGCTAGGCTGGATTTACCTAATCGGCAGCGTGGAGAGCGGCAAAATCCTGTTTTCCACCCTGATCGAGCGCTACCGCATCGGCCGTTGCGGACGCTTTCGCGGCTGGATGCTGGTGTCGCTCGGCGGCATCGGCCTTGCCCTGCTGGTGTTGCTCGCCATCAACCCGCTGCACAGCTTCCCGCCGCTGGCCGCCGCCTGCCTGCTGCTGTGCGCCTGCGGCACGCTCTACGGCTGCGCCGTGCTCGGCTTGAGCTGCGTTTTGCTGCCCTACCGCGAGCGCGGCTTCGGCGGCGTGATTCAAACCGTTGCCGCCCGCGCCGGAAAGATGGTGGGCGGCGCGCTGGTGCTGCTGGTGTTCCGCCGCTTGGGCTGGCAGGCCGCCGTGGGGCTGGTGTTGCTGTTTAACGTTTTGCTGCTGCAAGTGTGGTTTTACCGCGAGCCGGAGGCCGATACGCCGCCCGCCGCCGGGTTTGGCACGCTGTTTGCCCGCATGCTCGGCTTCTGGCGGCTGCCCGGGCGCGGCCTGCGCTGGCTGCTGCTTTTGGCCGCCGCCGCCACGCCCTACGCCTGGATTGCCGCCACCTTCGTGCCCAAACTGGGCGATTTGGGCTTCAGCCCCGCGCAAACCGGCACGATTCTGGCCGTGGCCATCCCGCTCTCCTGCATGACGGTTACGCCGCTGGCGGGCTATCTGGCGCGCAAGCAGTCGCGGCGGCGCATCGTAACCGCGCTGTGTGTGCTGCAGCTGCCGTTGGTGGCTTCGTTTGTTTGGATAGACCGTGCCGCCGCGCTGCACCATTGGCTGCCGCCGCTGCAAATCGTGGCGCTGAGCCTGATCTATACCCTGCTGCTGCCCGTGATGCTGGCGCTGATGATGGACAAATCTGAGCCTGCCACCGCCGCGCTGGATAGCAGCCTGCAATTCTCCGTGCTGCTGGCCGGCACTTACGCCGCGGGCTTCGCCAGCCTGCGCTTGGCCGAACGGTGGGGCTATCCTGCTTCTAACAGCGTGGCGGCAGTCTGCGCCGCCTTCGCCTTTAGCGGGCAGCTGTTTGAATATAAGGCACAAGGGAGGAATGTGGTGGGTTGATTAGCTCAGAAGTTGAGAAAGAAAGCTAGCTGAAATATGGTTATCAGGTAGTTTCAGACAATAAAGGCTACCTGAAAAGTGGGTACAGTTTATCTGTATTTTCAGGTAGCCTTTTTTGATTTTTGCTATATACGCTTGGGCGGCGGCTGTGGCAAAATGCCAGCTTGATTTTATCCCCGCATATTTAAGGAGTGCCACCATGTCCATCAGCAATGTAGTTCGCATGATTGAAGAAAACGATGTCCGTTTCGTTGATTTGCGCTTCACCGACACCAAAGGCAAACAGCACCATTTCACCGTACCCGCAGCCGTGGTGCTGGACGATCCGGAAGAATGGTTTGAAAACGGCCAGGCTTTCGACGGCTCGTCTATCGGCGGCTGGAAGGGCATTCAGGCCTCCGATATGCAGCTGCGCCCCGATCCGGCCACTGCCTTCATCGACCCCTTCTACGACGATGCCACCGTGGTGCTCACTTGTGATGTGATCGATCCGGCCAGCGGCCAGGGCTACGACCGCGACCCGCGCACCATCGCCCGCCGAGCCGAAGCCTATTTGAAAGCCAGCGGCGTGGGCGACACTGCCTATTTCGGCCCCGAGCCTGAGTTTTTCGTGTTTGACGGCATTGAGTTTGAAACCCATATGCACAAAACCCGTTTCGAAATCAGCTCCGAAAGCGCCGCCTGGGCGAGCGGTTTGCATCTGGACGGCCAAAACACCGGCCACCGCCCGATGGTGAAAGGCGGCTATGCCCCCGTGGCGCCGGTGGATGCCGGGCAGGATTTGCGCTCCGCCATGGTCAATATCTTGCAGGAAATCGGCATTGAAGTGGAAGTGCACCACGGCGAAGTGGGCACCGGCAGCCAGATGGAAATCGGCACCAAATTCAGCACCTTGGTACACCGTGCCGACCAAACCCAAGACATGAAATATGTGATCCATAACGTGGCGCACAACTTCGGCAAAACTGCCACCTTCATGCCCAAACCCTTGATGGGCGACAACGGCAGCGGCATGCATGTGCACCAATCCATTTGGAAAAACGGCCAAAACCTGTTCGCCGGCGACGGCTATGCCGGCTTGAGTGACACCGCCCTCTACTACATCGGCGGCATCATCAAGCACGCCAAAGCGCTGAATGCCATCGCCAACCCCTCCACCAACTCCTACAAACGCCTGGTACCGCATTTTGAAGCGCCCACCAAGCTAGCTTATTCCGCCAAAAACCGCTCCGCTTCAATCCGCATTCCCACCGTGCACAGTGTGAAGGCCCGCCGCGTTGAAGTGCGTTTCCCAGACCCCACCGCGAACCCCTATTTGATGTTCGCCGCGCTGCTGATGGCCGGGCTGGACGGTATCCAAAACAAAATTCACCCCGGCGATCCGGCCGATAAAAACCTCTACGACCTGCCACCGGAAGAGGATGCATTGGTGCCGACCGTATGCGCCTCTTTGGAAGAAGCCCTGGCCGCTCTCAAAGCCGACCACGAATTCCTGCTGCGCGGCGGGGTGTTCAGCCAAGACTGGATCAACAGCTACATCGCCTTCAAAGAAGAAGACGTGCGCCGCATCCGCATGGCACCGCACCCGCTGGAATTTGAAATGTATTATTCGCTGTAAGGCAGAATGGCAAGGCTACCTGAACAATCAGGTGGCCTTTTTTATACCAAATATCGCAAGCCAACTTTCGCTACAGTGTTGTTTCGCTTTGCCGTATTTCCGTACTGCCTGCGGCTCACCGCTTTGTATCGAAAGTCGATTTTTCTTGCTAGATTTGCCGAAGCTGCCGCTTGTTGAATGTTTCAGGTAGCCTGTATCCCGTAAGTGCACGAGACAAAATGGCGGCAGATTGAGCAAAATCGGATAGTTTGAAGCAGGGGAGTGCCAGTATGATGCCGCCTGTTTTAAATTATCCCGGCAATAAAGGAACACATCATGGGCGCACGCCGCAAATTTCCGATTCCGCTCAGTTATTTCAGTACCACCATCGGCCTGTTCGCTTTGGGTTTGTCGTGGCGCTATGGCGCAACGGCAGGCCTGATGCCGGCTTGGCCTGGCGAAGGGCTGCTGGCGGCGGCGTTTTCGGTGTGGCTGGTGCTGGTGGCGGCTTATGCGTGCAAGATATTGGCTTATCGCGAGGACTTTTTAAGCGACCTTGGCGATTTGGTGCAATGCTGTTTTCTCAGTGCCATCCCGATAACCACCATCTTGGCCGGTATTGCCGGGCTGCCCTATGCCGCCGGGGCGGCACGCGTGCTGGTATATGCCGGCATTGCCGGGCAGCTGGCGTTTGCCATGTATCGTGCTGCCGGGCTATGGCGCGGGCTGCACAACTTGGCCGCCACCACGCCGGTGATTTATCTGCCTACGGTGGCCACCAATTTTGTGAGCGCCACAGCGCTGGGCGTACTAGGGCTGCATGATTATGCGGTGTTGTTTTTCGGCGCGGGGATGCTGTCTTGGTTTAGCCTGGAGGCGGCGATTTTGGGCAGGCTGCGCACGGAAGTGGCAGTTGCGCCGCAAGTGCGCGGGATAGTGGGCATCCAGCTTGCGCCGGCCTTTGTGGGCTGTGGGGCGTATTTTGCGGTAAATGGCGGTGCAATCGACACGTTTGCGCTGGCCTTGATGGGCTACGGCTGTTTGCAGTTTCTGCTTTTGCTGCGCCTGCTGGGCTGGTTTGCCGAGGGCGGGTTTAGCATGAGTTGGTGGGGCTTCTCTTTCGGCTTGGCGGCCATGTGCGGCTGCGGGCTGCACCTCTTGGCCGCAGGCAAGATGGTATGGCTGGGCACGGCGTTGGCAGTAAGCGGCTCGGCCGGGGTGGCGCTGCTGCTGGCGGGAACGCTGTATTTGGTGTGGCAGGGGCGGTTTTTGGTGCGTTAGGCTGCTTATGCCCTTGTTGTAAAGGCTACCTGAAAACAGTTGATACGGTTTCAGGTAGCCTTTTTGTATCGGAGGAAGGTATCAGAGTAAATCTAATTGCGCTAAAGCCTGTTGCAGCTGGTCGGTCGTCCAGCGGTTGCTGGCAGCGAGGGTCATGAGGGCGGTGGCGGTTTCGATATTGCATTTGCCGCCGCCCACTGCGCCGGCCTGGCGTAGGGCGTTGCCTTGGGCGTAGGCGGTGCCGGTGCGGCCGTGGTGGGCTTGGCTGATGTTGAGCAGCAGGCCGCCGTTTTGGCTGAAGTGTTGCACGGCAGCGAGCAATTCGGAGCTGGCGGGGGCGTGGCCTTGGCCGTAGGAAAGTAGGATGGCGGCTTCTTGGGGGAAGTGGCGCAGGCTGTGGGCGATTTGCTCGGGGCTGCTGCCGGGGGTGAGCAGGTGACTGCACACGCTGGCGCCGGGGTTGAAGCGGGTGGGCAGGCCGTTTAGGCGACGGGGTAGGGTGCCGGGCTGCCAGGTGCCGAAGTGGGCGTTGTCGAAGCCTTGGTCGAGCTCGGTGCTGCATTTGCTGCTGCCAATGGCGGGGTAGAGCCGGCCGCCGAAGGCGATAACGGTGTTGTGCAGCTGGGGGTTTTGCAGGGCGGCGATGGCGGTGCGGAGGTTGGCCGGGGCGTCGCTGTCGGCGGCATGGTAGGGCTTTTGCGCACCGGTGAGGACGATGGGTTTACCGCCGCTGTCGAGCGCAAGGGCGAGGAGGTTGGCGGTGTAGGCGAGGGTGTCGGTGCCGTGCAATACGAGGATGCCGTCGTGCGAGGGCAGGGCGGCTTGTAGGATGGCGAGCCATTGGGCCCAATGCTGGGGGGTGATGTTAGAGCTGTCGATCAGGGGCTGGCAGATGTGCCAGTGGAACACGGCTTGTTCGGCATAGGGTTGCAGGGCTTGTTCGGCGAGCTCGGCATCGGGCACCAGACCGGCGGGGCTGGGCTTCATGCCGATGGTGCCGCCGGTGTAGAGGACGAATATTTTTTGCATGGCGGAGTGTTTTGTTGGAAATGGGATATGGGATTATAGGGGCTAGCTGAAAAGTTGGGGTAGGGGATTGGGGTTTCTTTTTCAGGTAGCCTAGGTGTGTTGGGAGGATGGATTAAAGGCTACCTGAAAAGTCTTTTGCTTTTCAGATAGCCTTTTAGTTAGCTGATGGAATTACTGAACTTTAATCAGTTTAACATCGAATACCAGCACGGAGTTGGGCGGAATGCTGGGGTTGCCTTTGTCGCCGTAGGCGAGTTCGGCAGGGATGTAGAGGGTGTATTCGCCGCCTTCTTTCATCAGCTGCAGGCCTTCGGTCCAGCCTTTGATCACACCGTCGAGCTTGAAGGTAGCAGGTTCGCCACGCTTGATGGAGCTGTCGAACACGGTGCCGTCGAGCAATCTACCTTCGTAGTGTACGGTTACAGTGCTCTTGGCAGTGGGCTGTTTGCCGGTGCCTTCGGTTTTCACGCTGTATTGCAGGCCGGAGGGCGTAGTTTTCACGCCTTCTTTGGCTTTGTTGGCTTCGAGGAAGGCTTTGCCTTCTTCCAGCTGGCGGGTGGCCAGTTTGCCCATCTGGGCAGTGTGGTATTGCTGCAGGATATTGTTGGCTTCTTCATCGCTTACAGGCAGCGGCTGGCTGGCCATGCCGGCCTGCAGGCCTTTAATCAGGGTGGCTTGGTCGAAATCTAAGATGGTGTTGGCATCGCCCAGCTGTTGGCCTTGCAAGTAGCCGATGAGGTAGCTGGCTTTTTGCTGTTCGGTCATGCCGGCCAATACGTCGGAGGCAGCGGCAGGGCTTGAAGCGGCAGCGGGGCCGGAGGCAGCTGAAGCGGCGGCAGGGGCGGATGAGGTCGGAGCAGAGGCGTTGCTGGAAGTGGGCTGTTGGTTACAGGCGGCCAAGGCGAATACCACGGCGGCGGCCAGCAGGCCGGTGCGGAATGTGTTGGTTTGCATAAAACTCCCTAATGTGAATGAAAGGAAACAACAGCGGGCATTACATCATTTCCGCCGTGCCGTTTCAATCGGTTTTACCTGAATTAAAAGGCCTCGGCTTGTTTTTTCGCGGCGGAAGTGATGAAATCCCGTTTTTGCACCGAACACACAGAAAGATTTGCTATGCCACCCGTTTGCCTGCCGCGCGGCCCGATTATGGCCGATGTTGCCGCCCACCGCCTGAGCGAGGAAGAAAAACAACGCCTGCTGCACCCAGCCGTGGGCGGCGTGATTCTGTTTCGCCGCAATTACCAAAACCGCAGCCAGCTTCAGGCTTTGTGCGCCGAAATCAAGGCCTTGCGTACGCCGGAATTGGTGATTGCCGTGGATCATGAGGGCGGTCGGGTGCAGCGCTTTATCGAAGGCTTTACCCGCCTGCCGGCCATGAGTACGCTGGGCGGCATTTGGGAAGAGCAGGGCCAATCGGCAGCCGAAGCGGCAGCAGAGCAGGTGGGCTGGGTGCTGGCGGCAGAATTGCGTGCCTGCGGGGTGGATTTGTCGTTTACGCCGGTGTTGGATTTGGATTGGGGGCAGTGCGCCGTGATCGGTAACCGCAGTTTCCATTGCCAAGCTGATACCGTTACCGCGCTGGCACTGGCGCTGCAACGCGGGCTCAACCGGGGCGGCATGCAAAGCTGCGGCAAACACTTCCCCGGCCACGGCTTTGTTTCCGGCGACAGCCACCACGTGTTGCCCGAAGACCCGCGCAGCTTGGCCGAACTGATGGCGGCAGATATCCAGCCTTTCCGCGCTTTGGCTGCCGAAGGCATGGCCGCCGTGATGCCCGCGCATGTGGTGTACCCGCAGGTGGACAAACAACCGGCCGGTTTTTCGAGCATCTGGTTGAAGCAGATTTTGCGCCAGGATTTGGGCTTCAACGGCGTGATTTTTTCCGACGACCTCACCATGGAAGGTGCCAGCATGGCCGGCGGTATCCGGGAGCGGGCGGCACAATCTTTTGCCGCCGGCTGCGATATCGTGTTGGTGTGCAACCGCCCCGATTGGGTGGACGAGCTGCTCGAAGGCTTCAGGCTGCCTGAAAACCCGCAACTGGCCGAGCGCTGGCAATACATGGCCGGGCGCGGCACACCGGACGATTACGCCGCAGTAATGCAGCAGCCCGAATTCCAAGCCGCCCAAGCCTTCACCGCCGCACTTTCCTCGCCGCAAGATTTGGCCGGCGGGGTGAAAGTGGGCGAGGCGTTTTAAGGAGCATACCTATGTTGAACCCGGAAATTTTCAGCCTGCCGGAAGAAGAGCTGCCGGTAAAAAGCGTGCCGCAGGGCTATGCCATCGTGTCCGACCAGGTTGCCAAAGAAGGCATGCCGATCCGTTTTCTGTATCGCGAAGAGCCTGATGCCGCCTTTTCTCCCGACAGCGGCTGGCGGATGTTTTCCGGCTTTGAAGACGATGACTACGCCGACAATGCGGCCAACTTCCACCTCTACAGCCTGCAACGCATGGCTAACTACCAGCCGGCGATCGCCAAATTGCTGCACAGCCCCACCGGCTCGGTGTTTGAGCAGGATTTACACCAGCCGGATTTTGTGGCGGTAAGCGATTGGGAGATTCCGCAGGAGTGAGTTTGGCGGAGTCGCACATAGCAAATAAGGCTACCTGAAAAAAGTTTTTGCTTTTCAGGTAGCCTTTCTTCTTCCTAATATCTATATCAAAGCCGACTCACTCCCCAGACGGTGCGGCATAATATGCCCGTTCCCGCTGCATCTGTTCGCGGCGCAGCGGAGCGAGCAGGGTTTTGAGCAGCGCGCCGATCGGCGCCACGGTGAGAATCATCCCCAGCAGAAACACGATATACACGCACAATACCAACCGCCGCAACGGCGGCGACACGCGCCCTGCAGCCATCACCAGCTTGCCCCACACCAAAAAGCTGCGGTGTCCCACGCGCTCGCTGGCCATCAGTTTTTCGTTTATCTTCACTGCACCCATGTGTTGCAGCAGCGTTTCGTCTAATGTTTCATCACGCTGCAAAGCTTCGGCGGTGCGCTGCCCGAAACGCGCCACATCGGCGATTTCCGCTTCGCTGATGCCCGCAGGCGGCAGCCAATGCACGGCTTGCCGCTTGCCGGTAAACATCCACAGCGGTGTGGTGATGAAGCTGGCGGCGCTGCCGCATTGGTCGATTTTCACCACATTGCCCACCAGCCGCGCGCCCGCATCGGCCAGTAAGCGTTTCATTTTCTCCTGCGCCATCAGCCACATATTGCGGCAGCCGATTAATGTAAGTACCGGCGTATCACGCAACACCCGCCGCGCGGTTTCGCTTTGCAGAAACGCGGTAATCGGTTGGGCAGGAGATAAAAACCACACGCTGTAGGCAATCACTACCAAGTCATACCGCTCGTGTGCCAAAACAGGCGGCTCGATGGGGGCGGGTTGCAAATGCACGGTTTCGGGAAAGGCATCGAAAAACGGCAGGAAGCGCCAGGGAAAAGCAAACGGCTGCGCCGGCCGCAGCACCACATCGTCCACTTCAATCCCTGCCGTGCCGCGTATATCGCGCAGAAAACTCTCTTTCAGGCGTGCCAGCTGCCCGCTCTGCGAATACGACACCACCAACACACGTTTGCTCATCGTTATCCCAGCTTCCCAATTCAAAACGGCGGGATTCTAAATTTTAGCGGTTTTATTGTCAAATCAACGGGTTTATTCGGCTGTTTGGCTGCAATAGGCTACCTGAAACCATTTTGGATTCTGTCAGAACATGGTTTCAGGTAGCCTGTTGGGAGGCTAAGGCTAGCTGAGAGCCTAATCCGCGGCATAGCAGGAATCGCCATGCCCGCCGCCGCACCAATCCGTTATAATTCCGCCTTTCTATTTCCAGATAAGGCTTTCGGCTATGCAACACATCCACATTATCGGCATCGGCGGCACATTTATGGGCGGGCTGGCCGCCATCGCTCAAGAAGCGGGCTTCAAGGTGAGCGGCTGTGATGCCAAAATGTATCCTCCGATGAGCACACAGCTGGCCGATTTGGGCATTGCCGTGCACGAAGGTTTTGATGCCGAACAGCTGAACGAATTTCCCGCCGATGTGTATGTGGTCGGCAACGTGGCCAAGCGCGGCATGCCGGTAATCGAGGCCATTTTGAATCGCGGCCTGCCTTATGTGTCCGGCCCGCAATGGCTAGCTGAAAACGTGCTGCACGGCCGCTGGGTGCTCGGCGTGGCCGGCACGCACGGCAAAACCACCACTGCCTCCATGCTGGCCTGGGTGTTGGAATACGCCGGCCTGGCTCCTGGTTTCCTCATCGGCGGTATTCCGCAAAACTTCGGCATTTCCGCCCGCCTGCCGCAGGCGCCCAAAGCCGATCCGGCCAGCCGCTCGCCGTTTTTCGTGATCGAAGCCGATGAATACGACACCGCCTTCTTCGACAAGCGCAGCAAGTTTGTGCACTACCGACCGCGCACCGCCATTCTGAACAACCTCGAATACGACCACGCCGACATTTTCCCCAACCTCGCCGCCATCCAAACCCAGTTCCATCACCTGGTGCGTACCATTCCCGGCCAAGGCCTGATTGTGTGCAACGGCCGCGAAGATAGCCTGCAAACCGTGTTGGCGCAAGGCTGCTGGACGCCGGTGGAAAACTTCGACAGCGCAGAAGGCTGGCAGGCCGGTGAGCCGGACGGAAACGGCGCATTCGATGTGTTGCACCACGGCCAAACCGTCGGCCATATCGCCTGGCCGCTGTTGGGCGAACACAACCGCCTCAACGCGCTGGCCGTCATCGCCGCCGCCCGCCATGCCGGCGTGAGTATTCAGGTAGCCTGCGAAGCGCTTTCGCAATTCCAAAACGTGAAGCGGCGCATGGAAGTGAAAGGCTGCGTGCGCGGCATCACCGTGTATGACGATTTCGCCCACCACCCTACCGCCATTACCACCACCGTGGCCGGACTGCGGCAGAAAGTGGGCAGCGCGCGCATCCTGGCCGTGCTCGAACCGCGCTCCAACACCATGAAGCTCGGCAGCATGAAAGCCGCCCTGCCGGAAAGCCTGGCCGAAGCCGACCAAGTGTTCTGCTACGGCGGCGGCGTGGAATGGGACGTAGCCGCTGCCCTTGCCCCGCTCGGCAGCAAACTGCACACCGGCAACGATTTCGACGCTTTCGTGCAAAGTATCCTGAGCAATGCCAAGAGCGGCGACCATATTCTCGTGATGAGCAATGGCGGCTTTGGTGGGATTCATCAGAAATTGCTGGATGGCCTGGCAGAGTAGGTGTAACGCTGGTAAAAGTTTGAAATTACGTTTAAAATTTCAGGTAGCCTCCCCTTCGGGAAAGCTACCTGAAATTCAAGCCATCAATTAACCGTTCACCGAAAGTCAGCCATGAAACCCATCCTCACCGCCCTCCTCATCGCTGTCCTGTCTACCCCTGCTGCCGCTGAATGTCTGATTCAGGCCAATAGCATCGGCGGCATCCGCCTCGGCCAAACCCCCGCCCAAGTCAAGCAGCAATTCCCCCGCGCCCGCTTGCGGCGCACCAGCGACGGCGAAGGCGTCTCTTATATTGCCATTGCCCTGCCGAACGGGACGGAAATTATTGCCCATCAGGCAAGCGTGGAAGATGACAGCAGCCCATCTATTCAACCAGCGTGCCAAAATCACCATGCTCCAAACCTCCAGCCCAACCTGTAGCACCGCCTCCGGAGTTCGCCCGGGCATGACCCTGCAATCCGCAGTCGGCAAACTTGGCCGCGTGAAGCAGATTATGCAAAGTGAAATCGAAGCACGCGAGTTTGCCACCTTTGAGCGCCAGCCCGCTTGGTTGACCATCCAAGTGGAAGATGCCGGTCGCTACCGCCCTGCGGATGATGGCTCGCCTCGCAGCACTAGCCGCTACCGTCCCAACAGTAAAATCCTCTCTTTGTGGATTGGGCAATAAACCTGCTTAAGGCCGCATAAACCTAAGGCTACCTGAAACCGCCATAGTCGTTTAACTCCGTTGCAGCTAGCGCTTTCAGGTAGCCTGTTTTATCTATCGGCATACACAATCTGCTGCGATTTTGTGCGTACGGCATTGCTACGCTACACCACCCGCCATGGCATCCGTGCAAACAACGATTGAACAGCCGACATTTTTTCAGGTAGCCTCTCACTCCCCCAAGGCTACCTGAAGCCCAAATCAAGCGAACCCACCATGCCTCACACCCTCACCTGGCAAGAACAAGGCCAAACCCGCCAAGCCCCGTGGTGCAACACCGCTGCCCAAAAACCGCCTGCCGCGCTGACCGTGGCCGAAGCCGGCCTTTCTGCCAAAGCTGCACTCAAAAGTTTTCGCCAAGGCTGCGCTCTGCTTTGGCGCGGCGACTATCATCAGGCCGTGCAGCTGCTCTCCGCCGTGAAACGCCAGCTTCCCGACGCTGCATCGCCCGATTTCCACACCCACCGCATGCAGCAGGCCCAACGCAGCCGGCTGGCCAATATGCTGTTGGTGGAAATCGATGCCGGCTATCGGCTGAATTTGCGCCGTGCTCCCGATGTGGCTGCCGCCTTAGCCGACGTATTCGGCGAACCGAACAGCGAGCCATTCCTGTTGCCGCTCAATCTGCTGCTTGGCTTCATCGGTGCCCACCAATGGCACAAAAAAGGCGTAGAAATCCCCGCCCTCGGTGCGCACATCCATGTGCCGTTCGGCGTGTTCTCCCCATTGCGCGGCGAATATCTCAATCTGATCGCCGCCGCACCCCTGCCGCCCAGCGTCCAGAGCGCCTTCGACATCGGCACCGGTAGCGGCGTGATTGCCGCCCTACTCGCCCGGCGTGGCCTCCAAGCGATTACCGCCACCGACAACAGCCCCCGCGCCATCGCCTGCGCCCGCGCCAATTTCCAACGCCTCTGCCTGCCTCAAATCAAGCTGCTGCAAACCGATCTTTTCCCCGAAGGCTGCGCCGACCTTATTGTTTGCAACCCGCCTTGGTTGCCCGCCAAACCCGCTGCCGACATCGAAACCGCCCTCTACGACCCCGGCAGTGCCATGTTGCAAGCCTTTTTGCAGCAAGCCCCCGCCCACCTCAATCCCGGCGGGCAAATTTGGCTTATCATGTCCGACCTTGCCGAACACCTCGGCCTGCGCCAACCGAATGAATTGGCCGAACGCATCGCCGCCGCCGGCCTTACCGCCAGCCAACGCCTCGACACTCGTCCGCAACACCCCAAAAGCCGCGATGCTGCCAACCCACTCGCTGCTGCCCGCAGCCGCGAAACCGTGAGCCTGTATATTTTGCAACCGGCCGCAGAGGCTACCTGAAGCTTGAACTTCAACGAAGTGAAAACGCAGTAGAGTGCAGCATTAGCCAAATCGCTGCCAGAGTAGGCTGTTCTTCAAATCGTATTAAAGTTTCAGGTAGCCCATTACCCGATATAGGCTACCTGAAACTACCCAACACAAACAAAGCGCACCACAACGGTTTACGGTAGAATACGCCCCTCACACAAACCCCTTAAGAAATCAAAAGGAATCCCACATGCTCACCCCTGAACAAGTCCAAGCCATGATTGGCGAAGTCATCAATGCCGAAATGATCCAAGTGGAAGGCGACGGCCATCACTTTTTTGCCGCCATCGTTTCCGCCGATTTTGAAGGCCAACCCCGCCTCGCCCGCCACCGCCTGATCAAAGACGGCCTCGCCGACCGGCTAGCCAGCAACGAATTGCACGCCCTTTCCATCTCTGTAGCCGCCACCCCCGCCGAGTGGGCAGCCAAAAACGGGCAGTAATACAGCGAGCTTTATTAAACCAACCGCCGGCCTGATTATTTCAGACCGGCGGTTTTGTTGAGAATTAATCAGTAGCATATACCGCAATTGCCCAATACCCAGCCAAACAGTATAGACGGTGGGGGTTGCTGTGGTGTCTAAGCGGTTTAAGCAAACTCAGGTGCCTTTATTCACTTTTGTAAGGAACTATCTGGCTGCTTCATGTACCGACTAGCAGCTGTAAGGCTACCTGAAAGATGGCTTCGCAAGTTTCTGTGAGACTAAAAGTTTCAGGTAGCCTTTTGTGCGTTAAAACCGGGCTTTGATGCCGAGGGTTACGGTGCGGCCGGGGCCGGGGGTGGGGACGTTGCTCATCGGGTCGAGGTAGTAGCGGTTGGTGAGGTTGCCCACGCCGAGGTTGATGCTGAGCCTGTTGCCGATGCGGTAGCGGGCGTAGGCATCCCAGATGGTGGAGGCATGCCAGTGGTAGGCCGTACCGGTGGAGAACAGCATATGGCCTTTGCCTTCGGCAACAAGCTGGTCATGTTGTTTGCTGCTGCGGCGGCTGTGGTGGATGCCGCGGATGCCGAGCTCGAGTTTTTCGCCGAAAAGGCGCACGCCCAAGTCCAAATTAATAGAGTATTTGGGCTGGATGGATTGGTAGAACCTGGTTGCGCCTATGCCGCCTTCGATGCAGGTGGGCGCGCTGTTGTAGAAAATATCGTAGGCGAAGGCAAGGTTGGCATCACAGGTTTCTTGTTTTAAACGGTATGTGCCGCCGAGCGACATAAAGAAGCGGCCGAAATCGAGGCGGCTTTGCAGCTCGATGCCTTGGGTGATTTTTCGGTCGTACTGCATCAAATCTTTGTTTTCGTTGGTGTCGATCACATTTTTGATGGTGTTGGAGAAATAGGTGAGGCGCACGTCGCCTTCACGCAACCTGCCCCACAGCGGGGCGAAGTTGTAGGTGTAGCCGACTTCCCAGTTGGTGCTGCGCTCGGGCTTGAGGTCGATCGAGGGTAGCATGGGGTATTTATATACCGCGCCGGCAGACATATTGGTGGCCTCGTAGATACTGGGGAAGCGCGTCATCTGCGCCCAGCGCAGGTGCAGGCGGCTGTTGTCGGTGAGGTCGTAGCTGAGGGCGATCATGGGCGACCAGGCCGAGCCGTTCATGCGCTTCACCGGCGGGAAGTTGGCATCGCTGTTGGGGTCGATATAGGTATAGATACGCCCCGCTTCCATCTCATTATCGGTGCTGGCAATATCGCCCCGCCTGGTGCGGTAATCCGAATTATTGCCAAACGTTACCCCTTCCGTGTACATGCTCTGTCTATAGTTGTCATGTGTAATGTCAAGCACGCGGCTTGACGACCAATAGTGAAAACTTCCAGATTCAACCCGCAGGTGGCGGTAGAAGCTGCCCTGCCTGCCCTGCGGGTTTTCCACGCGCTGCTCAAAAAAGCCGTTTTCGAAAACGGGGCCGCTGAATTTCCGGTCGCGGTAGTGCGAGATTCTGGCCGACATCGGGCGGTAGAGCACGGTTTGGCTTTCGTCAAAATCCTGGTATTGGTCGTTGCTATCGACATAGCTGGTATTGCCGTCTTGGTTGTGGCGTGAAATGCTGTCATCGGGGAAGAAGCCGTGGCGGCGGTAGAAGTCGCGGTAGATTTCTTCCCAATCGTTCGGGCGGTTTTGCAGCTCAACTTTGGCGCGGTTATAGGCATCGATTTCCTCTTGGGTCATCACTTGCAAATAGGGCAATGCCAATCCGCTGATAACATTATCAATACCTTGGGTAACGGAGTAGATGGGGTCGCGGCGGGCACGGGCGCGGGCGAGTGCGTCGTCAAATGCCCAGAAGCGGTCGTAACGGATGCCAGCCTCAATCCGCAGGCGGCTGGTCGGCCGCCAGTCAAAACTCAGTTGCGCGCCCCACTCTTTGCGCCGCCCTGCACGCGGGCCGGTGAGCTTGGTGAGCGCGGTTACGGCATTCATGATGCCGAAAATGTCTTTGTCGTTGTTGGCCATAATGCTGGATTCATCGAGCTTTTCATATTGGTGGCGGCCGGAAAGGGTGAGGCTGAATTGGTCGCTCAGGCGCATGCGGTTGCTGAGGTTGAAGCCGGTGCGGGAAACCTTGGTGGTTTGGCGAGAACCGGCAAATACGGTGTTTGCTCCCTCAAACATAGGCGGGTCGTTGGGCGGTGTGTCGGCATTATAGCCTTCGTTAAGCAAATCTTGGCAGCTGTAGCCTTGTGCAAGATCGGGCTCTACATTGTGGCGGAAGCAGCGTGCCCAGGCATCGTATTTGGGATCGCCGTAGGGCACGGCCAAATCGGGGCCGCCGCTTTGGTGGCGGATACTGGTGGTGTTGACGCGCCATAAGTCGGCTTTGAGGTCTATCCAGCGGCTGCCTTCGGGCTGCCATTGGTAGCCGAGTTTGTAGGTACGGCTGTGGATATTGGAATCAATGCCTTGTATCGGCACGATTTCATAACGTTTCTGAGTCGTGTTGTTCCACAATCCGCTGAATCCAATCAATAAGGTATTGATAAAAGGATTTATCTCGCCGAAGCGGATTTTGGTATCCATGTAATGTAGGTTGATTTGCTGGTTGCGCGGCAAATACCAGTTGTTTTTTACAAGCAGGCTGCGGCTGGCCACGTTGCTGTTGGGCACTTGTTCACCCGGACGGTAGAGTTCAGCCATGTCGGGAACCAGCGTTTCGGAAAGCCCTGCACGCGGGTCTTCAGAGAGCACGCTGTTGCCCTGATAGCCTTCAAAACCGTGCTTGCCACTGAAATAAGTGCCTTTGCGCCGGTCGCTGTAGGCAATCAGGCCGTCTGCAATATCGGTTTTAAATGCAGCGGAAAACAGTAAGTTGCGGTCGTTTTTAAATTCGGCAAAACGACTGCCGGTACGCGGCTTGTCGTTATCTGCACCGTAGAAAGTCAGGCCGGAAAAAGCCACACCGCCATCCATCATGCCGGCTGCACCATCGGCAGTAGGATTGCCGGGCAAGGTGCGGTAGTCTTTGCCCAAATAATCGTTAAACCTATGAATTTGCTCGGTAGTATTATTGGAAAACTCGGTTTTCACTTCCACGCCCCAGCTTTTGCCTTCGGGG
>CAUUTP010000040.1:0-17087 GCA_963548155.1 uncultured Eikenella sp. | reverse complement strand
AAAGCCGAACTCAAAACGCGCGGCTTTCAGACGGCCTCCGGCGGTTTTATTTATTGGGTTAAAGACGGCTACATTTTCAGCGTTGCCCAGGCTTATTTGGTGGCCGTGTTTGACGGTCAACCCATCAGTGAGCGTGTATCCATCCGCATAGAAGCCAAACCGGATTGTCTGGATTCGTTGTTTTTCAAACTGTTCGGCGAAGAAGAGATGATGAAAAGCTTCAGCAGCCGGCTCAATGGCGAACCGTCGCTGGGTTTAACGGGGATACAAGACGAGTGGCGCATACAAGAACCCGACTTCGCCCACTTTACGCTTGAGCAAATGCTGGATTGGGTACGGCAGCCTGCCGGGCAAATAGAAGCCGACATTGCCCGCTTTACGCAGCAAGTGCCCGACTTAGAGAGCTTCTGCCGCTTCATGCAGAGCCGCCCGTTAGCAAGCGGCATGGAAAACGAACTTTATGCGCTGGTATTGTTCCGCCTGCAGCGATACGGCGAACTGCGCCGTTTCCTGGCCGGCCGCCCCGATTTCCATCAATTCGCCAACGGCACCAACCTGTTTGCCGCTTTACAGCAAATGTTGGATGAGCAACCGTAGCCAGCACCGTTACTCCGGCATTCTCCTGTTCAAATCGCTCGGTTTAACCCATTTGCTTCCGGCCATAAAAAAGGCTGCCTGAAATTTCAGCTTCGCAGCAACGCGCAGAGCTCGTTTTAACTGCGTTGAAGCTTATACTTTCAGGTAGCCTTTTCGTATCTTCTGCCAAACGCCGCTCTAGCGCGGATGGCGCATGATGATGCGCAGGATGCTTTCGTCTGGTTCTTCATCCGGCTTATCCAAGCCCACTGGCTTCACTTGGCCGTTGAAATGGCCATAGCTGCCCAAGAGCGGCTGATCGAAATAGCAGCCGTTTTTGGTGATGTCGCAAGGCAGGGCGCAGACGCTGTGTTTAAACAGATCGCATTGCGTGCCGCCGCTGCTGCGGCAGTTTTGGATAGCGGCATAGTCGGCATGCCGGGCATCTAGGCTGACGGAGGGAAAATGGGTGAGGCGGCCGTTTTTCTGCCCCACCGACATACCGAAACACATATTGCTAAAGCGCTGCCACACGCCGCATTGATTGCCGGAAGCGCGTTGGCATTGGCGCAGCGCATCGGCTTTGGCGGCTTCTTCGGTGGGGTGGGCGGCGGAGGGGTAGATGACTTCGGTGTTGTTTTCATTCATGGCAATGGCGCGCCACACACGGGGCTTGGCCGGCGTATTGGCTTTATTGGCTGCGCTACCGGCAGCTCCCGCACTATCAGCGGCTTGCGGCCTGTTTTACGGCTTGAGCTCTTCGCGGTATTCTTCACAGCCGTATTCTTTATCGGCATTGCCAAAAGCGGTATCGCGCACCGAGAGGATGGTGCCGTCTGGCTTGGTCACCACAATGCGGTATTCGTGGCCGTTGTAATGGCGGTAGTTTTGGTAATACTGCACATTGCCGGATTGGCCAACATAGGCCTGACGGACTTCATAGAGCTCGATGCGCCAGGCATAGAGGTTGCGCACTTCATTATTTTTCACGCAGTTGCGGCGCACGATATCGGGCATGCGATGGGCGCGTTCGGCAACAAAATCGCTGATGCCTTTGCCGCGCCAGCGCAGGGTGTCGGTCGGGCGGATGGTGGTGGCGCAGCCGGCCAGCAGTAAAACAGCCGCCCAAGGCAGCAACCGTTTCAGGGAAAAAGATTGGGGGAACACGATACTCTCCGTTTAAGATTGAATGTTTGCATACTAAACCATGCGGTGCGCATGATACGGCAAGGCTGGCCAAAACCATAGCAAAAATTAAATGAATTGGCCGCAATAACGTTTTCGCCAAACGGCAAGGCTACCTGAAACATAGTTTCATAAATCATCCGGTTTCAGGTAGCCTCATATGGCGAGTGCACAGGTATGCCGCTATATCGAAAAATAATATTATCCGCTATATAATCCCGCCCGTTTAATCACATCTTTAATCACATTTCAGGAGAACACCATGTCTACTTCTCGCTTGCTTGCTGCTGCCGTATCTGCCGCCCTGCTGCTGGGCGGCTGCGCCAACAGCTCCGCCCTGCAATACACCACTTCCCAAGCGCAAAACACTGCCCGGGTATATTACGGCGAAGTGCTGTCGGTAACGCCCACCCGAATCCGCGGCGAAGACAACCCGCTGATCACCGCTGCAGGCTCGCTGCTGGGCGGCATCGGCGGCAGCAACTTCGGCAATGGCCGCGGCGAGGCGGTGAGCGCGATTTTGGGCGCGGTGGTGGGCGGTTTGGGTACTCAGTCGCTCACCCGCGGGCTCGACAGCCAGCGCGGCTATGAAATCGTGGTGCAGCTCGAAGGCTCGCGCGATGCGATTTCCGTGGTGCAGAAAGACGACATCCAATTCCAGCCCGGCCAGCGCGTACGCGTGCTGCAAGGCGCCAACGGCGTCACCCGTGTGCTGCCGGCAGGGCAATACTCAACTTACTGATGATTGTTTGGCCGGTTCGGCTGCGCCGGCCGGCTGCATCATTGGCAATAAAAAGGCTACCTGAAACTTTCAGGTAGCCTTCCGTTTGGGCAGATGCCTTATTTCTGGTTGGCTTCCAATGCTTGCTGCAAATCATCTTTCGACATATAGCCGGGCACTATTTTACCGTTGGGGAACACCATGGTGGGGGTGCCGTTGAAGCCGTAGCGGTTGCCCAGCGCCATGGTTTCTTCCACCGGGTTTTCGCAGCCGGCAGATTCGGGCGGCACGGTGCCTTTGCGCATCCACTCGGTCCAGGCGGCGGTGCGGTTCGGGCTGCACCAAATGCGCACGGCTTTGGCTTCGGCGGATGGGTGCAGGCTGGGGATGGGCATCATGAAGTTGTAGATGGTGATGTCGGTCATCTGCTCGAATTCTTTTTCCAAACGGCGGCAGAACGGGCAGTCGGGATCGGAGAACACGGCCACTTTCAGCCTGCCGTTGCCGCGCACTTCTTTAATGGCGGAATCGAGCGGCAGGGTGGCGAAGTCGATGCGGTTGAGCTCTTCGCGGCGGGTTTCGGAAAGGTTGCTGCGTTTGTTCACATCAATCAAATCGCCGGTAAACATATGGTTGCCGTCGGCAGTCATGTACACCAGCTGGTTGCCGGAAAGGAACACTTCATACAGGCCGCTGACGGGAGCGGGGGTAACGCTCAACACTTCCAAGCCTTGGTCACCGTAGGTTTGGGTGAGCTTGTTGCGGATAACGGCTTCGGGGCTGCCGGCGGGCGCGGAGGCGGTTGAAGCGGCAGCTCCAGAGGCGTTTTGCTGCGAGGCGGGCTGGGCGTTGCAGGCGGCCAGAGGCAGCAGCGCGGCCAGCAAAATGGCAGAGAGGGTGCGGTGCTTCATTCGTTTGTTCTCATTAGGTGGTTGTTAAAACAGGGGCGCATTATACCGAAATCTGCGCGGGTGGGCTTCAAGTAGCCTATGTACGGCTTAAGGCTACCTGAAAAACCTCCCCGCATATAGCTAAGCTTTTGGATGAGTTTGTTTTATCTGCCTGTGTCGGCGGTATAAGGAAATACCGAGGATGATACCCCACAGAGTTAATATGAACAGCCAAAACGGCCATAAATGCATTGGCCACAATAAATTATAAATAGAGCCGGGGTAGTAGCTCTCAAATTGTAAGGGAGGATTGCCGATTAGGGTAACACGCTCCCCTGCCAATACCGGGCTGACTTTTTCCACAGTAATACTGACTTTATTCCAGCCTGAGCGTTCACGCAGTTGGCATGCAGGGATCAAGTGGAATGCTTTACCGCTTTCGTCAGCTTGGGCGCCTAATTCGCGGCATTGCATGTGGTAGCCCATCGAACTGGTTGGCAAAGCCTGATAGCGACAGGTTTGGCCGTTTAAGCTGATGGCAACGTGCACCGGTTCGCCAGGGTTGTTGAAACGTAAGATTTGGCGGCTTTTCCACTCCTCCGTATCATCGTTATTGGTGCTGTATTCTCCCAGCTCCGGCCGATTGGATTCAGCATAAAAACATTGCCGATACCAAACCATTTCCGTAGCAAACGGGCGGAACACTTCAAAATTAGTTGTTTCTCCTTGGCGCAATACCATTTCGGTGCTGCTGGATGATGCTGACACAGCAAACAACCCCATCATCACGACAAACACCACCACTGCCGACAGCCAAATCTTCATCGACAGCGGAATCTTTTTCTTGCTGCTCATATCGTGCCTTTCTATGGTCTCCACAGATGCCGTATCATAAACCTTCCCTGCTCAGCCCACTAGCCCCGGCCAGCGCGCCAGCACGCGCTCTACGGCATCGGGCTGGCGCAGCAGTTCGCCCTGCCATTGCTCGGCAGCCTGGCGCCATTTCGGCAGCTGTTGCAGCAGTTGCCGCCAGCTTTCGGCACGGGCGGCGGGCGTGAGCGTGTCGGCATGGTTCAGGTCGTCGGAAAGGGCTTGGTGGGCGGCGGGCGGCGGGGCGGACGCGGCGGCTTTATGCCAGAAGGCGTGCAGCTTGGGCAGGTGCGCCTGCTCGGCCTGCGGATAGATGTGCCACAGCAGGGGCGTGCCGGCGAGCTGGGCGCGCACGAAGCTGTCTTCGCCGCGCACGATGGCCATATCGGCCAGCCACAGCACGGCGTCAAATTCGGCCTGCGGCACAAAGCCGATGCGGATAAGCCGCACCGCGCCGGCCTGCCACACGCTGCCGGGCTCGCGCAGGGCATGCTCGGGAATCGCGCCGGCTTGGCGCAGGCTGTGGATAATTTGCCGGTCGGCCAGCCATACGTCTAAGGCTTCGCCCGCTGCCTGCCAGGCGGCGAGCCAATCGGCCCATTGTGCGCCGGTATAGCCGAAGCAGAAACATTGCACGGCGCAGCGCGGGGTTTCAGGTAGCCCCAAGCGGCGGCGCAAGTCGGCTTGGGCAGCGGGGTTGGCGAGGAAGGCCTGCTGTTTTTTCAGGTAGCCTGCTTCGCGCAGGAGGCCGCCGCTGGTTTCGCTAAAACCCATCAGCCAGAAATATTTTTCCGTGCCGTCGGCTTGCAGCGAAGGCTTGCCGTGCATGGCTTCTGCCCAAGGTTCGGCGCTGAGGTATTCCCAATTGAGCCACAGCGGGCGGTGTGTGCGGACGGCGGCCAGCGCGGCGGGAGGCAAATCGCAGCCGAAGGTTTCAATCACCAAGGCGGGTGCCGCCGCGGCCAATTCGGCCGCGATGCTTTCAGCCGCATCGCCCTGCCAATGGTGCGCCCGGATGGCGGCGGGCAGCTGGGCATCGCCGAGCAGTTTGGCCAGCGAGGCGGGATGGTCGTGCCAGAGGGCTACCTGAAAACCGGCTTCGTTCAGTCGGCGTGCCAGCCGCAGGGAAACGCCGATGTCGCCGTAGTTGTCGATCACGCGGCAAAACAACCAGGCGGCGGGCTGGGTGTCGGTATGTTTGGATGGAAAAAACGGGTTTGATGGCACGATAAATCTTTCGCTGGGCAAATCTTCAGACAGGACGGCAATTTACGTTAGCTACGCGCCCTGTCAAGCGTTTTGGCGGAAATTTTTTTGGTTTTCCCACAAGGGGCTAAGGGAGCCGCTTTCGGGTTGGCATAAAGGCTCAAATCTGCTGCTTGACAAGTTTCTCTTTCATTTAACTATTTGATATTTTTAAATTTTAAAAAATTGGGCATTTTTTACGCAACCTAAGCCAAAGCCTGATTTATCAGGAAATCTTACGCTTCCCACAGGGTTTTCCACAAAGTTTTCCACAGCTTTTGTGGGTAAGGGATAAAGCTGCAATAGCCGCGTTTTTTTGGCAGATTATTGCCTGCGGCAGATGGGGCGAACGGGTTGGGGGTGGATGCCGTTGGAACACAGGCAGCCGACCAAATTTCAGGTAGCCTTCCGCATTGCTGCACCACCCAATGACGATGGCAAAATGGCCTGTTGGGCAGGGAAAAGCGTTTCCAAGCTTGCAGAGCCGGAGGCTACCTGAAAATGCCGCCTCAATAGCTACCACCATTTTTAGCTTGGTTGGGAACTGCGTCCAAGCCGCCGCTTTCAGGTAGCCTTTTGCCGCGCCGCCGTTTCGGCTACCATAGCCGCCATTTGATTTAACAAAGAAGCAATCATGACTTTTCAACAATGGCTCGATTCCTGCCGCCTGCCCCGCCTGGAGGCGCGGCTGCTGGTGGAAGCCGTGTGCCGCATCTCCCATGTGCGGCTCATCAGCCGCAGCGGTGACGAGCTGCCGCAGCCGCAACACGCCGTGCTCGATATGCTGGCCGCCCGCCGCCGCCTAGGCGAGCCGATGGCTTATCTGCTCGGCAGCCGCGAGTTTTACGGCAGAAGCTTCCGCGTATCGCCCGCCGTGCTGATTCCGCGCCCCGAAACCGAGCTTTTGGTGGAAGCCGCGCTTGCACGCCTGCCCCCGGGCGGGCGGCTGTGGGATTTGGGCTGCGGCAGCGGCATCATTGGCCTCACCGTAGCGCTGGAACGCCCAGATGCCGCCGTGCGTGCTTCCGACATCAGCCACGATGCGCTGGCCGTGGCGCAAGCCAATGCCGCTGCGCTGGGCGCAAGTATCGAATGGGCGCAAGGCTCATGGTTTGCCGCCCTGCCAACTGCTGAGATAGCGGCAGGCCTGTTCGACATCATCGCCAGTAATCCGCCCTACATCGAGGCTGGCGACGAACACCTGACACAAGGCGACCTGCGCTTCGAGCCCGCCGCCGCGCTCACCGATTTTGCCGACGGCCTCAGCCATATCCGCACCCTCGCCGCCCAAGCCCAAGGCTACCTGAAACCCGGCGGCTGGCTGCTGCTGGAACACGGCTGGAACCAAGGCGAAGCCGTGCGCGGCATTTTGGCCGAACACGGCTGGCAGCAGGTGGAAATCCTGCGCGACTTGGCCGGGCTGGATAGGGTGAGTATCGGGAGGAAGGCGGTATAGCCAACACCTTTTTACGGCCATGGCTTGCCCCTGGGGCAGTGTTCCGCCATACACGGAAATATAGTGAATTAAATTTAAATCAGGACAAGGCGGCGAGCCGAAGACAGTACAGATAGTACGGCAAGGCGAGGCAACGCTGTACTGGTTTAAATTTAATTCACTATAACTGGCTTTATTTTGTCGACGCACTCAAAAGGCTACCTGAAAACCGGTTTGCAGTTTTCAGGTAGCCTTTGTTTCGCCAGAGGGATTAGTTCGGAATATATTGCAGCGGGTCTACCGGCTGGCCGTTTTTGCGCAGTTCGAAGTGCAGCTGCACGCGCTGGCTGTCGCTGTTGCCCATGGTGGCAATGCTTTGGCCGCGGCGCACGGTTTGGCCTTCGCGCACGAGCAGGCGCTGGTTGTGGCCGTAGGCGGTGAGGTAGGTTTGGTTGTGCTGCACGATGATGAGGTTGCCGTAGCCGCGCAGGCCGGAACCGCTGTACACCACTTTACCGTCGGCAGCGGCCACCACGGGCTGGCCGGCGGTGCCGCCGATGTTGATGCCTTTTTCACTGCCGCCGAAGCGGGTGAGGATGTTGCCAGTGGTGGGACGCTGCCAGGTGATGCCGGCGGCGCTGCGGGTGCTGCCGGATACGGAAGGCGTGGCGGCAGGGGTGGCAGCAGTGTTGGCCGGCGGGTTGGGCGTGGGCGCAGGCGCGGGGGTGGTGCGCGGCGGAGTAGCGGGCGGTGGGGTTTGCGCGGTGGCGGGCGGGGTGTAGCCGGCGGGCTTCACGCGCAATACTTGGCCGACGCTGATGTTGTTGTCGGGCAGATTGTTCCAAGCGCGCAGATTATCTTGGCTGATGCGGTAGCGCAGGGCGATGTTATACACGGTGTCGCCACGCACCACGGTGTGCTGGGCGGCGTTCACGTCCACCGGGGCGTAAGACGGGGTGTAGCCGCTGCCGCCGGAAGGAGCGGCGCTGGCTGCGGGCGGGGTATAGGGAGCGGGCGCAGCAGCGGGCGGAGAGTAGGGGGTGGTATTGGCGGCTTGGGTGGCGGCAGGCGGGCTGTAGGGCTGCGCGCCGTAGGGGTTGTTGTCGGCCGCGGCGGTGTTGCCGCCGTAGTTGTTGCCGTAGCCGGCACCGTTGCCGGACACTACGGGGGCGGGCGGCTGGGTGAGGGCGCAAGCGCCGAGGAAAACGGTGAGGGCGAGGGGAAGGGTGCGGAAGGTAAACAATTGATTCATGGGGATACGGGCTTTCTGTGCACGGAAACAGCGCAATCATAAGCAATCCGTGCGGTTTCATGCAAGGTTGGGCGGCGTATATCGCGGTTAAGTTCCGTTAATCAGCGGTACAAAGCGGGCTTCGTGCACGCAGGTTTCGTGGAAGCCATGGGCGGTTTTTTCGATGAGCCACAGGTATTGCTGCCCGCCTTCGTCCAGCGGGATCACCATGCGGCCGCCCACGGCGAGCTGTTGCAGCAGGGGCAGCGGCACTTCGGCAGGCGCGGCGGTCACAAGGATGCCACGGAAGGGGGCTACTTCGGGCAGGCCGAGGTAGCCGTCGCCGCACACCAGCCGCGTGCCGCCGAGCAAACGGGCGGTGCGCAGATTGTGTTTGGCTTTTTCGTGCAGCGCCTGCAGCCGTTCCACCGAATAAATCTGCTTGAGCCCCACGGCCTGCAGCACGGCGGTTTGGTAGCCGCAGCCGGTGCCGATTTCCAGCACCGGGCCGAAGTTTTCTACTGCCGCGTCGCCGAGCATGAGCTGGGTCATCACGGCCACGGTGTAAGGCTGGGAGATGGTTTGCCCCAGCCCCAAGGGTAGCGACATATCGTCATAGGCGCGCGAGCGCAGGGCTTCTTCCACAAACACATGGCGCGGCACGTTGCCCATGGCGGCGAGCACGTCAGCGCGGCTGATGCCAATTTTAGCCAGCCGCTGCACCATATTGCGCCGCCGCCAATCGAAGCTGCCGCTGGTGTGTGCTGCGTTCATAGTGCGGTGTCCTGCCAAAATTGCGCCACGCTGCCTAAGCCGGCGTGGTCGGTTAAATCCACGGAGAGCGGGGTAACCGTAATCATGCCGGCTTCGTTTTGCGCGAAATCGGTGTCTTCTTCGCGGCCGAGCACTGCGCCGGCCGCACCAATCCAATACACATTCTCGCCGCGCGGGCTGCGGGCGGCCACCACGCTTTGCTGATGATGCCGCCGCCCCAGGCGCACGGTGGTGAAGCCTTGGATTTGGTTTTCCGGTACCGCCGGGATGTTGACGTTCCACAGCACGGGTGCGGCGGGCTTGGGCGCGGCGAACAGATGGGTGAGCAGCCGCCACACAGCTTGTTCGGCGGTGCGCCAATAGCGGCCGCTTTTGTCGTTGAGCGAAAAGGCAATTGCGGGAATGCCGAGCAGATAGGCTTCGGTGGCGGCGGCCACGGTGCCGGAATAGAGGGTGTCGTCGCCCATATTCGCGCCGTGGTTGATGCCGGAAAACACCCAGTCGGGCTGGAAATCGGGCAGGCTGTGCAGGGCGAGGTGGATGCAGTCGGTGGGCGTGCCGTCGACAAAATAGAAGCCGTTGGCGGCTTCTTGGATGCGCAGCGGGCGGTCGAGCGTGAGCGAATTGCTGGCGCCGCTGCGGTTGCGCTCGGGGGCGACCACGCGCACGTTGGCAAATTCGGCGGCCACCCGGGCGAGGATGGCGAGGCCTTCGGCTTGGTAGCCGTCGTCGTTGCTGATGAGGATATTCATGGTTGGCTTGTGGCTGCCTGAGAACGGGTGGTTTGGGGTTTCAGGTAGCCTGCAAACGGGGCAGCAGGCTACCTGAAACTGGGTTTGGGATTTTGGCGCTGTTAAAGCGGCCGCTTTGGCTACACAAAATCCAAGCCCGGCATTGCCAAGGCCTTGCTTTCAGGTAGCCTTTGATGTTTACAAAACGGTATTGGCCGGCTCGTAGTCGATCACGTCGCGGATTTTGTTTTGCGCGTCCACCAGCACCACTTTCGGCCGGTGTGCGGCGATTTCCGGCTCGGAGAGCAAAACGTACGACATGATGATTACCACGTCGCCCGGCTGCACCAGCCGCGCCGCCGCGCCGTTGAGGCAGATTTCGCCGCTGCCGCGCTCGCCGGCAATGGTGTAGGTTTCCAGCCGCTCGCCGTTGTTGTTGTTCACAATCTGCACTTTCTCGTTCACGCAGATGCCAGCCGCATCGAGCAGATCCAAATCCACGGTGATGCTGCCTACATAGTTTAAATCGGCGCGGGTAACGGTGGCGCGGTGGATTTTGCCGCCCAGCAAAGTTCGGAACATTTCGGGAATCCTGGAAAAAAGCGGTATTTTATCGCAAGCAGTGCGCGGGCTGAAGGCTGCCGGGTATTTTCAGGTAGCCTTTTCCGCCCGTGCCGGTTTGCCGGGTATTTCTGTCCGGCCTGCAAGTTTCAGGTAGCCTTATTCTGCTTCGCAGCCGCAGGAAAGGGAGGCGGAGGCCTGCAGGCTGAGCTGTTTGCGCTGCAGCGCTTTTTCGTGGCGGCAGCGCTGGCGTTCGCCGATGATTTGCAGCGGCGGCACGGGCACGGGCTTGCCGTTTTCCACGGCCACCATGGTGAAATAGCAGCTGTTGGTGTGGCGCACTTGGCCGGTGCGGATGTTTTGCGCTTCCACGCGGATGCCGACTTCCATGGAGGTGCGGCCGGTGTAGTTGACGCTGGCGTAGAACGTAACCAGTTCGCCCACGTGAATCGGCTCTTTAAACAATACCTTGTCCACAGACAGGGTAACGCAGTAGTGCCCGCTGTAGCGGCTGGCGCAGGAATAAGCCACCTGGTCGAGCAGGCGCAAAAGTTCGCCGCCGTGCACATTGCCGCTGAAATTGGCGGTGTTGGGCATCATCAGTTCAGACATCACCAGTTCGTGCGCGGGCAGCTGGCGGGTTTGGGATTCGGTCATAGTGTTCCTCGGTGCGTGAGATAAAAGAATTATTTTATGCTATTAATGCAGCATGATTTGATTAAACTTGTTTATGGCGAGATTTTTGCATGCTGCGCCAGCCGTTGGCCACCAAAAGCAACAGCCCCGCCCAAATCAGGCCGTAGGTGATGTAGGCCGATGGCTGCACCGGCGTTTTCAGCACCAACACCGCCAGTAAAAACAGCAAGGCCGGCTCTACATAGCTGAGCATGCCGAACAAATTAACCGGCAGCAGCAGCCCCGATTTCAGATTAAGCGACATCGACACCGCGCTGGCCATGCCCAGCAGCGGCAGCAGCAGCCAATAGCGCGGCTCGCCCAGCACCCATGCCGTCATATCCGAGTGCCACAGCAGATAGGCCAGCGCAAAGGGCAGGATGAGCGTGAGGTCCAGCGTGAGCCCTTGCAGGGCGGGGATTTTCATCTCGCGGCGGTAGAGGTAGTACACCGGATACGCCAGGCACACCCACAGCGTGGTCCACGAAAAGGCCTGTTGCGTCCATATTTCGTGCGCCACGCCCAAGCCCGCCAGCACCAGCGCTGCGGTTTGCAGGCCGTTGAGCCGCTCCTTGAGCCAAAACCGCCCCGCCAGCACCATCACCACCGGAAACAGGAAATAGCCCATCGCCACATTCACACCCTCGTTATTGACCGGCGCCCACATAAACAGCCAAAACTGGCTGGCCACATCCAGCGTGCCCAACAAAAACAGCAGCCAACGGCGGCGGCTGTTTAAATGCGTGCGCACAAAGCGCAGCATGGCCGGCAGGCCGATGAGGCGCAGCGTGATCAGCCACAGCCCCGCCGCCATCACCACCATGCGCAGGGCGAACACATCCGTGCCGCTAATCGGCTGCATCCAATGGCTAAATAAATACAGCACGCTAAACAGCAGCTGCGACAGCAGGCACAACACCACGCCTTTGCTCAAATCCGACACGAACACTCCAGGGAAAGAATACAGAAGATTTTGATTATATAATGGATTAACGCTATTCGATACTATAGTGAATTAACAAAAATCAGGACAAGGCGGCGAGCCGCAGACAGTACACACGTTACGGCACGGCGAGACAACGCCGTACTGGTTTAAATTTAATTCACTATAATCGGGCAGCGGCTGGCTCACGGTGTGGCAAAAGTGAAATCAAACCGCCCTATCGGCTTACCGCATACGGCGCAGGGTTTCAGCTAGCCTCAGGCAGAGCGGGAAAGGCTACCTGAAAAGATGGCGGTATATTTTTCAGGTAGCCTTGATAAACCATCCCACCGCTCCATATAATCTTAAACGGCAGGCCGAATGCCGTTACTCTTAACCTAATCAGGAGATTAAACATGAGTAAAGATTTTGACCAGCAAAAAGAAGAACTCTTGCAAGAAGTGCGCTCCGTACTCGACGACGTGGAAGAGCTGTACCACAGCGGCGTTGAAGAAGGCAGCAAAGAAGTCGAACAACTGCGCGGCAAGCTGCAGCGCAAATTGCAGGCTGCCCAGCGCAAATTGGGCGATTTTGAAGAAGTGGCTGCCGAACGCGTGAAACACACCGCCCGCCAGGCCGACCAACTGGTGCAAGACAAACCATACTACGCCATGGGCTTTGCCGCCCTCGCCGGCTTGGTAGTGGGCGTGCTGCTCAACCGCCGTTAATATTTGCCCCAGCCGCCCGCCCCGCCCTGTGCAGGCGGGCGTTTTATCGTTGCTCCAAACAGGCAAAGCATTGCGTTGCCCGCCTATTTGGCACCACTATCCCCATCCCACCGGGAGCGCCGCATGAGTCTCAAACACAACATCAACCACATCCGCTTCCTCATCAACCAAGGCGCGGATCTCTTGCTGCTGCGCCTGCAAATCCTCAGCATCGACCTTTCCGGCCAAGCCTCAGGCTTAATGAAAATCACCGCCGCCCTGCTCGCCGGCAGCGTGTTGCTGCTCGCCGCCTTGGTCAGCCTCTTCTTCGGCCTCGATGCCGTCCTGCCCGTACACGCCAAAATCTGGGTGTTTTTCGGCCTGCCCGTGTTGCTCCTGCTTATCGCTTGGTTCTTGCTCGCCCGCGCCCTGTCCGGCTGGCGGCAGGCCGGCGTTCAGGTAGCCTCCACCCTTGCCGACATGCGCCGCGACCTCGATACTCTGCGCGGCCGCACTTCCGGCATAAACACCCAGCCTGCCGACACCGCGCCGGAGCAGCCAGAATGAACCCACAGCCCCAGCAGCCGCTCAGCAAAGCACAGCAGCGCGAACTTCTCGTCCTGCAGGCCGAACTCGCCCGCCTGAAAATCCGCAGCGAAAACCTGCGCCAACAAGGCCGAAACCGCGCCAGCAAACCCATCGACTGGCTCAAACTGGCCGACAGCCTGCCCGTAGCCATGCTGCTGTGGCAAGCCGCCGTCCTACCCGCCCCAAAGCAACGCCAACTGCTGCCCAAATTCGGCCGCCTGCTGTGGCGCTGGTGGAGCAGCGAGCCGGAGAAAAGGAAAAAGGGCAAATAAATATGGGGCTGATGGCAAAGGCTACCTGAAAACCATCCCTGCGCTACTGGCGATAGCAACCAACCACTAGCGTGTTGGGAAATATGAACCAAACAAACCAAAGGCTACCTGAAAGCGTTTTGAAGCACTTTCAGGTAGCCTTTGGTGTGAATCCAATCTGCCAACAGCAATGCTGCCCGCAGCCAGCTTCACGCCAGCTGCCGACGTGCCAGCAGTTTCGGCATCGCCACTGAAGCCGCTGTAGCGGCAATCACCAACAAAATCCCCAGCCACGACAACACAGAAACCTGTTCGCCCAACACCAGCACCGCCATCAATGTGCCGAACACCGGCTCGAAGGCGGTGAGCATGCCGGAGAAGTTGGCCGACACGCTGGTCATGCCTTTGTTCCACAACGTGTAGGAAAGCCAGCTGCAACACACGCCCAAATAAAGCAGCCCCAGCGCGCCGGGCCAGTTCCATGCAATGCGCAAGCTGTCGGCGAAGGCCAGGCTTACAGGCAGGCACAATAGCGGCGCCACGGCCATGGAAAGCGAGGTAAAGGCAGGCGCGCCGATTTCGGCAATCATCCGCTGCGTGGGGCGCATGGTGGTGCAAAACACCGCACCGCCGCCGAACACCATCAGGCAGCCGAACAGGCTGATGTCGCCTTCCCCGCCGCTGCCAGCGATCAGGAGCCCCACCCCGGCAAAGGCCGCCAGCCCGCACAACCAGTGATACCAGCGGGCAAAGTCGCGGAAAAAGAAGTGGCCGATAAACACCATCAACAGCGGCTCGAGCCCGACGATGGTGGAAGCGCTGGTGGCAGAGGTGTATTTCAGCCCCACAAATTGCATGGCCAGCACCACCACATAGTTTAAAAACGTCAGCCACAGCAACCGCCGCCAATGCCGCTTTGGCAAACTGCGCCCGAAGCGCAACGCGGCGGGCAGCACCAGCAGCGAGGCCAGCAACAGGCGGCACAGCAGCATCAGGAGCGGATCGGTCATGGTGTAGGTATATTTGGCCGCAATGAAGGCGCTGCTCCACAAAATGAGCGCGATGATTTGGTAAAGCACGGTGTTTCCTTAGCCGAAGAGCGGCAGGCGAAAAAAGGCGGCAGTTTACTCCGCACCGGGCAGCGGGGCAATGAATGGCAGAGCAGAGCCAAGACAGCCTGCGCAAACGGCTACGAGCCGCAGACCTCAAGCACCACGGCCAACGAGCCTATGCCATATCTTGCACCTCAAGTGGCAAATCGTGGCAATCCAATCCGCTCACGGCTGGCAGAAAACAATACTTTAAATCAGCCCCGCCTGCTTCAGCTCGTTCTTCACATATGCGTAATACACCGGCGAGATGATGATGCCGCCGATGCCGAAAATGCGCTCGAACACCACCATCACCAGCAATAATTCCCACGCGCTCGATTCGATTTGCGAGCCAATGATTTTGGCATTGAGGAAATATTCCAGCTTGTGCACCACCACCAAAAACACCAGCGAAGCCGCGGCCACATACAGCGACGCGCCCAGGCTGAGGATGATGATGACCGTGTTGGACACCAGATTGCCGGCCACCGGCACCAGCCCCACCACGAACGCAATTACCAGCACGGTGAGTCGGAAAGGCAGTTCCACGCCGAAGGCGGGCAGAATCAGATACAGGTACACGGCGGTAACGGCAGTATCGATTAAGGAAATTTTCACCTGGGCGATAAACACGCGCTCGAAGCTGGTTTGGAAGTTGGTAATGCGTCGCACCAGCTGGACTTTAAACAGCGGCATCTGATGGCGGCTGCGGCGGGTGTTGAGGCGGTGGAAGCTGAGCAGCGCGCCGATAATCACGCCGATGAGCACATACACAAAGGACGTGAAGCTGTTTTTACTGATGCGGGTGAGCGTGGCGCCGTATTCGGTGAGCAGTTCGGCAGCGGCGGCTTTGATTTCGGCCAGATTTTCGGGCAGCATATTCAAAATGGCCAGCGGCAGCTCGCCGCTGTTTTTGGTGTCGGCCAGAATGGCAGCGAGCTTGGCCAGCATCACTGTGATGTGCCCGCTGTGAATCAGGCGGTACACACCCAACGCCATCAAAGTGATGGCCAAGAGCACCAAGCTGATGGTGAACGTGGCGGAAACAAGATTGATATTGCGCACATTAAGCGAGCGGTGCAGGAAGGTGTTTTGCGGCAGCAGGCGGTGGCGCATCCACAAAATCAGGCCGTTGGTGCGGTTGATGAAAATGTAGGTAAGGATGATGGAGAGCAGCAGCGGCAGGAAGCGGAAATACAGAATAACCAGCAGCGCGGCGGCCATCAGGATATAGGAAGCGGTGCGGAATTTGGTGGTTTCGGTGTGCATGATGTGTGTGTGCATGGATTTAAGGGTGGGGCTACCTGAAAAGCGGGGAATCGTTCAATCGCCTGCCTGATTTAAATAGCGGTATTGGTTGCACCCTTTTTGCCATCCACTATCACATGCTTTGCTGAACCATTCCTTGCTAAGATGAAAGTTTCGGCGCACGCCGTGTCCGTTGGCATACATCGCACCTAAATTAAATTGAGCTTTGATATTCCCTTGTTCCGCTGCTTTACGATACCATCTGAACGCTTCGGCATAGTCTTGGCGTACGCCTTGTCCTTTGCCATACATCAGACCCAAATTAAATTGAGCTGCGGCATTCCCCTGTTCCGCCGCTTGGCGATACCATCTAAGCGCTTCGACATTGTCTTGGCGCACACCTTGTCCGTTGGCATACATCATACCCAAATTTAATTGGGCTTTGGCATACCCCTGCTCCGCTGCTTTTCGATACCATCTGAGCGCTTCGGCATAATCTTGGCGCACGCCATCTCCGTTGTCATACATCACGCCCAAATTATGTTGGGCTTTGGCATTCCCCTGTTCCGCCGCTTGGCGATACCATCTGAACGCTTCGGCATAGTCTTGGCGTACGCCTTGTCCGTTCAAATACATATTGCCCAAATTAAATTGGGCTATGGCATATCCCTGCTCAGCCGCTTGGCGATACCATCTGAACGCTTCAGCATCGTCTTGGCGCACACCTCGTCCGGTTTCATACATATTGCCCAGATTATATTGGGCTGAAGTAAACCCCTGTTCCGCCGCTTGGCGATACCATCTGAGCGCTTCGGCATAGTCTTGGCGTACGCCTTGTCCGATGTGATACATCAGACCCAAATTAAATTGGGCTTTGGCAACCCCCTGTTCCGCCAACTGCAGGGTTTGCCGGAAATCCGATGCGTCATCCGCCCACACTGCCTGATTCAAACCCAAAGCCAGCAATGCGGCTGCCAGTAATTTTGTAGAATGTTTCATTTTGATTTTCCTATAGTTTTAAAAACGTTCATGTATGGGCGCGTTGTATGCGCTCAAAATCTTCGTGCCGTCTGACAAACAGATTTCATTCCTATTGTTTCATGACGGCTATTTGTGCGCAGCCTGCACTTTCAGGTAGCCTACTTCGCCCCCTTAAACCCGCGCTTCAAATGCACCATCAGCAGCGCCACTGCCGCAGGCGTTACGCCGGAAATGCGGCTGGCTTGTCCGACGGTTTCGGGTTTGTGCTGGTTGAGTTTTTGCTGCACTTCGGCGGATAAGCCTTTGACTTTGCTGTAATCAATATTTTCAGGTAGCCTCAATGTTTCCAAATCGCGGCGGCTGTCGATTTCTTCGTTTTGGCGGTCGATATAGCCTTGGTATTTG
>CAUUTP010000039.1:0-17142 GCA_963548155.1 uncultured Eikenella sp. | reverse complement strand
CCGGAAAAGCAGGCCGACACATTCCGGCTGCCGCTGCCCTGGAACACCCAAATCCGATTATCCACCCGGCTCATGCCGCTGCCCCTTGGTTCAGCCGCTCGAGCAGTGCGCCGTCTTTGCCGAACTCAGCCAGCGTGCCGCCTATATCGAACCAGACTTGCTGGTTTGCTTCGCCGCTGCTGCCATCCAGATGCCAGGCCGCCCAGCTATACACGCCTCGGAGCTCGTGGGTGCGGCCGCCGCCGGACACGTGCAAGCAAAACTCAAAGGCCACGGCAGTACGGTTTATGGTTACGGCTTCGGGATTGCTTTCGGAGCGGGTGCCGACGGTGAGCCAATCGGGCGGGGAGGTAACGGCAAAATCGAGCAGGCGGCTGTCGGCCATTTGTTCGCGCAGAATGCTTTCGACATTGTTGCGGATTTCTGTATAGGGCTCATCAGCAAGCCATTGCAACATATGCCGGGTGTCGTCGAGGAGCTGGAAGTTGTCTTTCATGATTTGAATTAAATAGTTGTGGTTTCAGGTAGCCTCCATCCCAACCAAGAGGCTACCTGAAACCTTATCGGCTAATGCGTGTGATGGTGATGATGGTGGTGATGATCGCCGCCCGCTTCATCACTCGGGCTTTTCACTTCCACTTGCACAGTTTGCTCGGGGGCGTGGCGGAATTTCAGCGTGAGCGGGAAGCGGCTGCCGGCGGTAAGGGGCTGTTTGAGGCCGATCAGCATCACGTGGTAGCCGCCGGGTTTGAGCTCGGTGTGCTCGTTGGCGGGCAGCGGCAGGCCTTGCGGCATGGCCTGCATGCGCATATTGCCGCCGGCCATCACGTGTTCGTGGATTTCCACGCTTTCGGCCACGGGGCTGCTGCCGCCGATCAGTGCGTCGGCAGGGATACCGTTTTCCAGCTGCATAAACACGCCGCCGGAATTCATGCCGGGCACGGTAAACCGCGCCCAAGCCCGGCTTGCGCGCACTTCTGCCTGGGCTGCAGCGGCCAAGAGCAGGCTGGAGAGAATAACGATTTGCTTCAGTTTCATATGCTTTCCTTTCTATTAAATGGGATTGGGCTACAGGGTGTTGAAGGCCATCAGCCAAAAAACGCTAACAAGCAGCAGCGCCACCAGCTGCGCGGCGGAGCCGGCATCTTTGGCGATTTTGGAGAGCGGGTGCAACTCTTCAGAAATCCTGTCCACTACGGCTTCGATGGCGGTGTTGAACAGCTCCACAATCAGCGAGAGCAACGATGCACCCACCAGCAGCATGCGCACAGGCGTATCGAAATCGAAGCAGAACGCCAAGGGCAGCAGCACGGCATGCAGCCACACCAGCTGGCGGAAGGCGGCTTCGTTACGGTAGGCGGCGGCGAGGCCGTCGCGGGAATATTGGGCGGCGGCGATCAGGCGCGCGAGGCCGCGTTTGCCGGGTTTCATAGTGGGGATTCCTTGTGTGGGTGTGTTGGGGATAGGATTTTGGTGTTTCAGGTAGCCTTTGGCCAAACCAGCTAAGGCTACCTGAAAACTACGCCGCGTTCCGCTCCACCGCGTCGATGAATCGGGCGGCTACGTCGAAGCCTTTTTGCTTGGTGATTTCTTGGAAACCGGTGGGGCTGGTTACGTTCACTTCGGTGAGATGGCTGCCAATCACGTCCAAACCGGCCAGCAAAATGCCGCGCCGTTTCAGCTCGGGGGCAAGGGTTTCGGCGATTTCGCGGTCGTGCGCGCTCAATTCCTGCGCTACGCCGCGCCCGCCTGCGGCCAGATTGCCGCGCGTTTCGCCCTGCTGCGGAATGCGGGCAAGGGCAAAGGGCACGACTTCGCCGTCAATCACGAGGATGCGTTTGTCGCCATGCACGATTTCGGGGATGTAGCGCTGTGCCATGATGGTGCGCGTATCCAGCCGCATCAGGGTTTCGAGGATGCTGCCGATGTTCGGATCGCGCCCGGTGAGGCGGAAAATGCCCATGCCGCCCATGCCGTCGAGCGGTTTCACGATGATGTCGCCGTGTTCGGCTAGAAAGGCGCGCACGTCGGCGGCGCGGGTGGAAACAAGGGTGGGCGCGGTGAATCGGGAAAAATTCAAAATGGCGAGTTTTTCGTTGAAATCGCGCATGGCCTGCCCGCTGTTGAACACTTTGGCGCCCTGCTGTTCGGCGAGGGTGAGCAGTTGGGTGCTGTAGAGATATTGCATATCGAACGGTGGGTCGGTGCGCATAATCACGGCATCGAACTCGGTCAGGGCAGCCTGCACTTTATCCTGCGGCTTGAACCATTCGTGGTCGTGGTCGTCTTTCGCGCCGATAAATTGGAAAGGCGCGGCTTGGGCCACCACTTGGCCTTTTTGCACGGAGAGTTCGCCGGCGAGGGTGTGGTGCAGTTTGTGCCCGCGCTTGGCGGCTTCGCGCATCATGGCGTATGTGGTGTCTTTGTAGGTTTTGAAGGTGGCCAACGGGTCGGCGATGAAGAGGATGTTCATGGGGTGTCCTTGTGTGAGTTGTCGGCTGGCGGAGGTTCAGGCTACCTGAATTATCTGCGTCCGATGCCGTAGCCGTAGTCCAGCGTTCCGTCGGCACTGCGGCAAACCAGCGTGTAGGCATTTCGGTTGTCGGCGGCCTGCACCACGCCCAATGTGCCGTGTTCGGCGGCGCAGTGCCGCGCGAATTCTTCGTGGCTGTTTTCGCCGTGCGTTAAGGGATGGAATGCCGCGTTTTGGTGTTTCGCCACCGTGCCGGTGCTTTGGCAGGCGGCGAGCAGCAGGCTAGCGGTTATAATCAGAGCGGTGTGTTTCATCGGGATTTCCGTGCGTGAAAGGGCAAAATGATTGTGCAGGCTACCTGAAACGGACTAGCGGTAGGAATCGAGCGTGGCATTCGGCATGATAAACCACAAGATAATGTAAATTAAAATACCCGGCACGGCCACGCTGGCGCAGGAAATGATGACGAACAGGATGCGCGTCATCGTGAGCGACCAGCCGAGGTATTCGGCAATGCCGCCCATCACGCCGGCCAGTATGCGGTGTTGGCGGGAACGGTGTAGCTTAATTAGTTGCGGTCGGGACATGGGCACCTCCTTATGTGTGGGTGTTTGGGGTTTCTGGCTGCAAAGAGGATGTTCTCGGCAGTATGCAGAGAAAGCAATATGATAAACCAAAAGCGCAAGCAACACCCGCCGCCGGGGCGGGCGGCAAAATCGCAGCCATAAATCTACACTATAAACTCGCGCCAACAATTGCCCCGCGGCGGCGGCAGGGCTATACTTCGCCCCCTTAATCCACCGCCACACACACCAGATAAGGAAACCACGGATGAATGCCATTGCCGACGTGCAAAGCAGCCCCGACCAACGCAATATGCCCATCAACCAAGTGGGCATCAAAGACCTGCACTTCCCGCTGCAAATCCAGAGCGCAGAAGGCGTGCAACACACCATCGCCCGCATCGGCATGACCGTTGCCCTGCCCGCCTCGCAAAAAGGCACGCATATGTCGCGCTTTGTGGCGCTGATGGAAGAGCGGCAGCACCTGGTGCTCGATTTCACCAGCCTGCACCAGCTTACGCTCGATATGCTCGAGCGGCTCGATGCCCAAGCCGGCCGCATCAATATCAGCTTCCCCTTCTTCCGCAAAAAGGCCGCTCCCGTGAGCGGCATCACCTCATTTCTCGACTACGCCGTCACCTGGCAGGGCGAAGTGTCGGCCAGCGGAGAATACAGCCACCAAATCAAAGTATTGGCTCCGGTTACCAGCCTCTGCCCCTGCTCCAAGGAAATTTCGCAATACGGCGCGCACAACCAGCGCTCGCACGTTACCGTTACCCTCACCTGCCACAAACAGGAAGTTTCCATTGAAGAAATCATCGATTTGGTGGAAAACAAAGCTTCCTGCCAGCTCTACGGCCTGCTCAAACGCCCCGACGAAAAATACGTTACCGAACACGCCTACGAAAACCCAAAATTCGTGGAAGACATGGTGCGCGACATCGCCGTGGCACTGAAAAATGACCCGCGCATCGACCGCTTCAGCGTGGAAAGCGAAAACTTCGAAAGCATCCACAACCATTCGGCCTATGCGCTAATTGAATATCCTTGAAGTTAACAATATTGCCGCGCAACAAAAAGGCTACCTGAGAACGAGCTCGTGATTTTCTGCGAAGCTAAAATTTTCAGGTAGCCTTTTGGCTGGGCGGAATACAGCCGTTCACTTTTTCAACCACGCCCGTTTCAGCATCAGCCACCAATCTTTCGCGCCGAGCACGGGGCGGCGGGTGAAGACGTTATAGCGGTTTTCCTCCAGCTTGCGCAAAATGCTCTGCCCGCCGAGGATAATCAGGCGCAGCTCGAAGCCGATGCGGCCATGCAAGGTTTGGCCTAGCGGGGAGCCGGCCTTGAGCATTTTGTGGGCGCGTTGGCATTGGTGCGCCATCAGGCGTTGGAAGGCGGCATCGGCGCGGCCTTCGGCAATTTGCGCTTCGCTCACGCCGAATTTTCCTAAGTCTTCTTGCGGCAAGTAAACGCGGCCTTTTTGCCAATCCACGGCCACGTCTTGCCAGAAGTTGATGAGTTGCAGAGCGGTGCAGATGCCGTCGCTTTGGGCGAGGCTGAGCGGGTCGGTATGGCCATAGAGGTGCAGCAGCAATCTGCCGATCGGATTGGCACTGCGGCGGGCATAATCCACCAGCTCGCCGAAGTGCTGATAGCGGGTTTTCACCACGTCTTGGCTGAAGGCGGAAAGTAAGTGGTAGAAAGGCTCGAGCGGAAGATTAAACGGCCGGATGGCTTCGCGCTCGAGCCGCTGCATCAATTCGCTGTGCGGGGTTTGCCCGGCGGCCAGGCGGTCGAGCTCTGCCCGCAGGTTATCGAGCTGGCGCAGGCGCTCTTCATTGAGCAAATCGCCTTCGTCGGCGATGTCGTCGGCAGTGCGGGCAAACGCATAGATGGCGTGCACCGGGCGGCGCAGGCGGCGCGGTAAAACCAGCGAGCCGACGGGAAAATTTTCATAGTGTCCGACTGACATGGTGTGTCCTTAGTGGGTTTTCAGGTAGCCTCAAAGCAGGAGGCTACCTGAAAAAATGTGGTTTGGGTGTGGATGCCGAATTTTATGTTCTAGGCTGGTGTCGGGCATAAATGCCCGACCTACTGCGCAGACACAAGGCTACCTGAAAAACGGATTTACATTTTCAGGTAGCCTTCTGCCGCGTTATTTCTGCCAATATGCCTTCACGTTCACAAATTCATACAATCCGAATTCGGAGAGCTCTCGCCCGAAGCCGGAGTCTTTCACGCCACCGAAGGGCAGACGCAGGTCGCTGCTGGTGTGGCGGTTGATGAATACGCTGCCGGCTTCGATTTGCTGACCAAGCTCCCAGGCTTTGTCGAGATTGGCGGAGTAGATGCTGGCGCCGAGCCCGAACGGGTTGTCGTTGGCCAGACGCACGGCATCGGCGGCATCGCGGGCGTGGAAAATGCCCACGGCGGGGCCGAACACTTCTTCGCGGTACATGCGGCAAGCGGGAGTGATGTTGTCGAGCACGGTAGCGGGGTAGAAGGTGGTGTCGGCTTCGTTGGGCAGCTCGCCGCCGAGCAGCAGCTTGGCACCGTGTTCGAGCGCATCTTGCACTTGTTCGTGCACTTGCAGCTGCAGGTCTTTGCGGTGCAGCGGGGCGAGGGTAGTATCGGGATCGAGCGGACAGCCGGGGGTGAGGCGGCGGCAGTGTTCGAGGAAGAGGCGGGTAAACTCTGCGGCGATGCCTTTGGTAAGGATGATGCGTTTGCCGGCGTTGCAGGATTGGCCGGCATCGCGGAAGCGGGCATAGCAGGCATCGGCGGCGGCTTGGGCGATATCGGCATCATCAAGCACGATAAAGGCGTTGCTGCCGCCAAGCTCCATTACGGATTTTTTCAGATGGCTTCCGGCGTAGCCGGCCAGGCGGCGGCCGACGTCGGCAGAGCCGGTGAAGGCCAAGGCATCGGTTTTGGCAATGGCGTATTCCACATCTTCGTGTGCCAACCAAGTGGCTCGCCAGGGCAATTCGCTGCCAACAATATCAAACAAGGCGGCGGTTACACGGGCCACGCTGGGCGCGGGTTTTACCAAACAGGCATTGCCGGAGCACAAGGCGGGTACGGCAAATCGAATAATCTGCCACACGGGGTAGTTCCACGGCATCACGGCCAGCACCACGCCTAAAGGCTCGAAGCGCACTTGGCTGAGGCTGGCCTGGGTGGCGATGGTTTGGTGTTGCAGAAGCTGGGGGGCGAGTTTCACATAATAGCGGATGAGGGAAACGGATTTGTCCATCTCGGCTTCGCATTCGCGCAGGCAGCGGCCGACTTCTTCGCAAATCATGCGGGCAAGCTTGGTTTTTTCAGCTTCGAGCCGGTCGGCAAAGGCAGCAAGCATGGCCACACGTGCCTGCACGCCGGCAGCGGCAAAGCGGCGCTGGGCGGTGCGCATTTCGGCCAGGCTTTGGCTGAAGGCGTCCATGCTGTCGGCGGGGCGTTCGTATAGCAAGGTGTTGCTGACGACGTTTCGGCTATAGAACATGGTGTTTCCTTTCTCTATTTGCTTTGGATTAAATGGTTTTAGCGGGCAGCCCGTGCAGCAGGCTACCTGAAACGATGTCTCGCGAAGCCACAGCCGGGTTTCTGCGAAGCTAAAACTTGATGTGATTGTTTTTATTATTTTTATAAACTGCCTTGCCCTACCCTTTTTCGGCCACGGCAAAGGCCACCACCGCGCCGTTGTCGTCGCTCAGGCTCAAATGCACGCGCCCGATGCCTTGTTGGCGCAGCCACTCCTGCAAGGGCGGCTCCACCACGAATTCGGGGTGGCCGAGGTTGTCATGGGCGATGGAAATGTGGTGCAGCGTTACCGGCGAGCGCAAGCCGGTGTGCACGGCTTTGGCAAAGGCTTCTTTGGCGGCAAACCGCTTGGCCAAAAAGTTTACCTTGTTGCCGACGGAGCGCCACTCCAAAAGTTCGATGCGGCTGAGCAGGCGTTCGGCCAATGCCTGGCCGTATTTCTCGTATAGCTGCTCGATGCGCTCGATACGCAGGATGTCGGTGCCTATGCCGTAGATCATTGAGTATTCCTGTTGTGCAAGATAGTGGGCGCATTGTAGCGCATTTTGGCTGCGGCCTTACAGATGGGGCGGCAGCAGCTAGCCGGGATTGGCATATTTTCAGATAGCCTCACATGTAGAAATCAACAGCGTTGTTTACACTTTTGGCTTTTGCTTGAAGACCCGTTTGAGCAGCTATCCGGCATTGTCCAGAATGTCGATAGACACGGGGAAGCCGCTCTGTTCTTGATAATGGCGGATAGCTGCTTAAGAATCATTCAAGAAAAAACAAAAGCCGTCCGCCGTAGAAAAGTGTAAACAACGCGACGATTTCCTACACCGCCATTCTATAGTGGATTAACAAAAATCAGGACAAGGCGGTGAGCCGCAGACAGTACAAATAGTACGGCAAGGCGAGCCAACGCTGTACTGGTTTAAATTTAATTCACTATACAAACCTTCCGCGCAAAACAAAGCCGCATCTATTTGCAAGATGCGGCAGCGTTTATGCAGCAAGCGGCTTAGGCCATGGCTTTGATTTTGGCAGCCAAGCGGCTTTTGTGGCGGGCGGCTTTGTTTTTATGGAACACGCCTTTGTCGGCGATGCGGTCCATCACTTTAGTGGCTGCCACGAATTCGGCTTGGGCGGCGGCTTTATCGCCACTTTCCACAACCTTCAAAACTTTCTTCACTGCGGTACGGAAAGCAGTACGCAGGCTGGCATTGTGTGCACGGTTTTTCTGCGACTGGCGGGCGCGTTTGCGTGCCTGGGCGCTATTGGCCATATGAAAAATCTCCTGATAAGTAAAATAAAATCCGTAAGCGCGGCATTTTACTGGCGATGTTGCCTAAATGCAAGCAGCCACGAACTATTTTCGGCAAACGGCGGGCAAGTAGGGAAAGAGCGTTTGCCCGATACAACAAAAGCGGTGCAGCCTGGCGCATTTTCCAGCCTGCCCAAACTGCCCAAGCCACACTAAAGGCTACCTGAAACTCTAGTTGCACCAAAACTCCGCTGCGCTGCGTTTCAGGTAGCCTTTGCGAACAACGACTGCCCTGCCCGACTATTTCTCGCGCCGGTAGAATCTGCTATCCATATATGCCGCCACGCCCTCGCGCAGCAGCACCAGCGTTACCGCAGCCAAAGGCAGCGCCAGCAGCATGCCCACAAAACCCAGCAGGCTGCCGAAAGCCATCAAGGCGAAAATCACCCAAAACGGCGAAAGCCCGATGCGGTCGCCCACAATCTTCGGCGTGATAAAGAAACTTTCCAAAAACTGCCCCACGGCAAACACCGCCCACACCGTAATCAGCCCCTGCCACGTGCCAAACTGCAACAGCGCCGCCATCGTGGCCAGCAGCAGGCCGGTAAATGCCCCCAAATACGGCACAAATACCAACAACCCCGCCACCATACCAATAGCAAAGCCAGATTCCAAACCCGCCAGCATCAAGCCCAAACCGTAGAGCAGCCCCATAATCAGCATCACAATCAGCTGCCCGCGCAAAAATTCGCCCAACACCGTATCCATATTGCCGCCAATGCGCGTATAGGCTGCCAGATAGCGGCGCGGAATCATAGTGTTAATTCCCTCTGCCCAGCGCGACCAATCCAGCAGGAAGTAATACAGCAAAAATGGCAGCACCATCAAATTGCCCAAACTGGTTACCAAACTGCCGCCCTTTTCCAACAAGGCCGGCAGCGCCTTGGAAAGCCCTGCCTGAACACTGCCCACATGGCCGCTTAGCCATTTCGATACCGATTGGTCGTCCAACACCCAATGCGTGTCCAGCATATGATTAATCCAAGGCAGCGCCTTATTTTGCGCAAACGCCACCAATTCCGGCAGTTTACCCAGCAAACTGCCAAATTGCTGCACCAACATCGGCACCACAATCAGCAGCAACAGCACCAGCAGCAGCAGTGCAAACACCATCACCAGCATCGCCGCCATCGCACGCCGCACCCTGTGTCGGCAAAGCTTTTCCACCAGCGGGTTCAAAATATAGGCCAACACCGCAGCCACCACAAACGGCGAAAGCACATCGCGCATCTGCACGATTAAAAGCTCCACCGCCAACAACAGCGATACCCCAACCACCCACGGCAGCCAGCCACGCTTCTTCGTTTTATACATACACAGCCTCAATTAATTCATCCGGCACACGCCGCGTCGCGCGCATTATCCGGTGTCACCCCATAAAAAACAAATGATTTCACACACAATCAACAAGAAAGGCTACCTGAAACCACGCCCTCCCTTCAGGTAGCCTTTTGAGACAACTTGACTGCCCACCCCGCCATCGCTACATTCCCTCCATCCCACTCCATCCCCGCTCAAACATGAACTACGCCCTCGATGCCATCTGGTGGCGGCTGCGCCACCCCGCCGTGCGCGACCTCGCCGCCCTGCTCACCGCCCCGCCCCTATGGCACAGCGGCTGCGAGCTCCCCATCCCCCGCCTACTCGGCAGCCAAGGCTTCCGCTTCCTGCTTAGCCTCGACGATGCCCCTGCCCCACTGACGCAATGGCTCGAACAAGAAGCCCCCTTCGGCCACCGCCTAGGCCACTACGCCGAAAGCCTACTCGCCTTCTGGCTGGCACACGCCCCCCATTGCCAACTCATCGCCCGCAACCACCCCATCCGCAGCGAAAGCGGCCACACCCTCGGCGCCGCCGACTTCCTCTGCCTGCTCGACTCCACCCCCTACCACCTCGAACTCACCTGCAAATACTACGGTGGCACCACACCCGACAATTTCCAAGGCCTCAACCCCGCCGACACCCTGCTCGGCAAAGCCGCCAAACTACAGCAACAATGCCGCCTCTTCCACACCCCCCAAGCCCGCACCCAACTGCCCGCCCCACTCCAAGGCTACCTGAAAACGAGCGCAGCGAGTTTCTGCGGAGCTAAAACGAGCGCAGCGAGTTTCTGCGGAGCTAAAACGAGCGAAGTGAGTTTCTGCGGAGCTAAAACGAGTGAAGCAAACCCCTGCAAAGCCAATACAGGCGAAACAGATTTGCACAAAGCCAAAAACCTTAGCAGCTCAGCCCTACACACCGCCACCATCATCCGCGGCACTGGCTTCACCCCAGACGGCAACCTCAACGGCAACCCACTCAACCCCCTCGGCTGGAGCGGCCCCCTCCTCCCACAATGGGCAGACTACCCCGCCCAAGCCACACAACGCTTCTACCCCCTGCCCCGCCTCGCCTACCTTGCCCCCGCCCGTATCCCGTTTGAACAAACCATTACCGCAGCCGAACTCGCCCACCAAGCCCCCGGCCTCATCGCCGTGGTCGAACAACGCCCCGACGGCATGTGGCACGAAACCCAACGCCTGATGTGCCGCGGCTGAACCGAAAAAGGCTACCTGAAAACCAAGCTTCAGGTAGCCTCATCCGTTTTCCTGCCTGCAAATACTATTCTTTGATAGCTGCATAGAAACTGAACTTCCAGCTATTCCGCCTATATAGAGCCCTGCCATGCCGCCCCTGCCCGCCAATATCCAAGCCTTCCTCACCAACCACCACGTTGTCAGCCTGGCCGCCTGCCACGAAGGCGAACTGTGGAGTGCCAGCTGCTTCTATGTATTCGACCCCGCTGCCGCCCGCCTCATCGTGCTCACCGGCAAAAACACCCAACACGGCCGCCTGATGCTGCGCAACCCGCATATTGCCGGCACCATCGCCGGCCAGCCCGCGAGTATCCGTGATATCTGCGGTATCCAGTTTGCCGCCCGCGCCGAATGCATCGACCACTCCGCCGAACGCCGTGCCGCACTCGATCTCTACGCCCAAGCCAACCCCATCGCCAAAGTTTTTCCCAGCGATATCTGGCAGCTCCAGCTTGAATACATCAAATACACCAGCAACCGCCCCGTCTTCGCCCACAAAACCCATTGGCGGCGCGATGAAAAAACAGCTAATCCAATCCTCAACCAGCCAAATATTTTCAGGTAGCCTTTCGGTTAGGATATACCCGCTGAAAGGCTACCTGAAAATATTGCGAATAACGCAGCAGCAATATAGCGAAACTCACATTTGCAGCAAAGGGCGCGTTTTAGCTTGCTTGAAGCAGGGCTTTCAGGTAGCCCAAGCCCTGCCTGCCAAACTGTGGCACAATCCGAAGCCCGCAACCCATCCCGCCGCACCATGCTCACCCTCCAAATCATCTCCGTGAAATGGCACACGCCCCAAAGCCGCCCCGCCAAACACGCCACCCGCCGCAACAGCCTGCCGCGCGTGCTGCCCCTGCCCGACACCTGGCTGGACGCATCCGGTTTTGCCGTCCACACCCAGGCCTACACCGAACATCCTTGGCACAGCGGCCGTTTTGAGCCCGAAGAGAGCCAGTTTCAAACCTTCGCCAGCCTGCCCGAACACTTCCAAAGCCTGCATTTTTGCCAAGAAAGCCAAGCCCTGCAAATCCGGCTGGACGACAACGGTTTCTACGGCGAGCCCCCGCGCCCCAAGCGCAGCCTGTTTACCCTCTCGCCCGGCCAAACCGCCCAACTGCGACTCAACGGCCGACACGCGCGTTTTTACAGCGACTACCGCTACTACACCCAGCACACGCTGAACTTCGCCTACCGCCCCAAAGGCGACCGCCGCCTGTTTGCCGGCAAACCGTTTGACCACAGCGTATCGCTGGAAGTGGTGCTGTTTTAAAAAACAGGCCGTGCAGCCCAATCTACAAACTTGCGGGCTACCTGAAAATCCAGTTCGTGCTACCTGAAACCCAAAAAAGCATCGGCGCGGCAACGCCGCCCCAGCGCCAAACAAAAAGGCTACCTGAAATGCCGCCCGGGAAAATATAGTGGATTAACAAAAATCAGGACAAGGCGGCGAGCCGCAGACAGTACACACGTTACGACAAGGCGAGCCAACGCTGTACTGGTTTTTGTTAATTCACTATACTTGCCAAACCGTGCTTTCAGGTAGCCGCCTTCCCCTATTTCGCCCGACGCAGCAGGCGCAAGGCGTTGGCGGAAACCAGGAGCGAGCTCAGGCTCATGCCCAGCGCGGCTACCCACGGCGTTACGAAGCCCGCCGCTGCCAGCGGTACCATAATCAGGTTGTAGCCGGCCGCCCACCACAGGTTTTCGCGCACAATCCACGCGGTGCGTTTGGCTTGGGTGGTGAGGTAGGGCAGCGTGCGCATATTGCCGTTGAGCAGCAACACATCCGCCCCTTCGCGTGCCACGTCGGCGCCTTCGGCCACGGCCACCGACACATCGGCCTGCGCCAGCACGGGTGCATCGTTGATGCCGTCGCCCACCATCAGCACTTTATGCCCTTTCGCCTGCAAATCCTGCACATAAGCCAGCTTGTCTTCCGGCGTGGCTTCAGCGCGCACCGCATCCAGCGGCAAAGCGGCTGCCACGGCATCGGCTGCGGCCTGCCTGTCGCCGCTGAGCAGGTGCAGGCTCAAGCCCTGGCGTTTCCATTCGGCCAGCATGGCAGGCACTTCGGGTTTGGCTTGGTCTTGCAGCAGGAACACGGCGGCAAAGCCGGCTGCGCTGCCCAAATACACCGCGCCGCCGGCATGCTCGGCCTGCAAACTTTCAGGTAGCCTGCCCGAAAGTTCAGCCACATAATCCAAACGGCCGATGCGCCATTGTTCCAGCCGCCCTTCATGCCGCACTTGCGCGCTGATGCCGTGCCCGGCGCGGTTTAAATAGTTTTCCGCCTCCAGCGCCAACGTGGCGGGCGGCAGATTAGCAATGGCGCGGGCGGCGGGGTGTTCGCTCTGCCGTTCCAGCAGCTGCGCCAGCGCTACGGCCAACTCTTGGCTGATGCCTTCGGCGGTGTGCACGGCGCACACGGCCGGCTGGCCGGTGGTGAGCGTACCGGTTTTATCGAGCACCACGGTGTCGATCCGCGCCAAGGTTTCCAAACTGTGCCCGCGGCTGATAAGCACGCCCTCGCCCGCCAAGTGACCGGTGGAAGCCGCCAGCGCGGCAGGCGTGGCCAGCGATAAGGCGCACGGGCAGGTGGCCACCAAGAGCGACACGGTAATCCACAGCGCAGTTTGCACATCGGCATACCAAGTCCAACCCGCAAACACCAGCACGCCCAGCAGCAAAAGCGCGCCCACAAACCAAGCCGCGTAGCGGTCGGCCAGCTCCACCATGTGCGGCTTTTCCGCCAAAGCCCGATCCAGCAGGCGCACAATGTGCGACAGCCGCGTTTGGCTGCCCGCCTGCTCCACCCGGATAATCAGCGGGCTGCCGCCATTAAGCGTGCCGGCGGTTACCGCATCGCCCGCTGCTTTCGGCACGGGCAGGCTCTCGCCGCTGAGCATGGCCTCGTTCGCCTCGCTCTCTCCTTCCAGCACCACCCCGTCTGCCGGCAGCACCTCGCCCGGCTTCACCAGCAGCACTTCGCCGCCGGAAAGCCGCGCCACCACCGCCTCTTCCACCTGCGCCGTATCCGGATAATCCGGCAGCCGGTGGCAAAACGCCGGCACTAGCTTCACCAGCCGCTCGGCCGCATCGCCCGCCTTGCGCCGCGCCAGCTGTTCCAAATAGCGCCCGCCCAACAGCAGGAACACAAACATCGACACCGAATCGAAATAAATCCCCTCTTCCCGCCCCTGAAACAGCGCCCAAAGGCTACCTGAAAACGCCGCCGCAATCGAAATCGCCACCGGCGTATCCATGCCCGCGCGGCGGTTTTTCCAATCGCGCCACGCCCCTTTGAAAAACGGCACCGCCGAATACAGCAACACCGGCAACGTGAGAATCATGCTCGCCCAATGCAGCATCCACAAAAAACGCGGCTCGATTTCTCCCGCATGCAGATAAGTGGGCACCACATACATCATCACCTGCATCATGGCCAGCCCGGCCACCCACAAGCGCGTGAGCGCCTGCTTGCGCTCCGCCGCCGCCTGCGTTTCCATCCGCTGCGCGTCATAAGGCGAAGCCTCGTAGCCGCTCTGACGCACCCTCAGCAAAATGTCCGACAGCGCCACCTGCGAGCAGTCCCACGCCACCCGCGCGCGCAACGTGCTGTAGTTGATTTCCGCACGCAGCACGCCTGAAAGCCGCAAAAGCTGCTGCTCAATCAGCCACACGCAGGCCGCACAAGTCACCCCGCCCAGCATCAGCACCGCCTCGCGCTCGTTTTCCGCCTTCACTTCCACAAATTCCGCCTGCACGTCCGGCAGGTCATATAGCTTCAGCTGTTCCAACACTTCCGGCGGCAGCAACACCGCCTGCTCCGCCTCCGCCGTGCGGCGGTGGTAGTAGCTACCCAGCCCGGCGGCAATAATGCTCTGCGCCACCGCCTGACAGCCCGCGCAACAAGCCGGATGGCTCGCGCCTTCAAATTCAATCAGCAAATCCAAACCGCGCGACACGGGCAGGCCGCAGTGGAAACAAGTTTCGGTTTCGGCTTGGGTTTGGGTTTCGGATGGGGATTCGGTGTGGCTCATGATGGATGCGTTTAAGTGGCGGGAACGGCGCGGATTATAGGCTACCTGAAAGCTCAGTGCAGCGAAGTTTCGGCAAAATGATCCTTTCAGGTAGCCTTTTTTCAGGTAGCCTGTTCAGCAGTCAGGTTGATATACAAATATATAAATAGATTAAAACAAAAGTATCAATAATTGACAGAACCTTTACCAGCTCTTATTCTGCCGCCGTGAGTGCACACACGCTCATGGTCGCAACAATAAAGAATGTGAAGATAAAGCTTAACCAAACTTTATGGAGACGGATTCATGAACTTCCGAGAGAACCCAAGCCAAACCAATTTGCCAGAAAACTTTGAGCTGCAAAGTGCGCAAATACCAGTAACCAGCTTTCGCGGGCTGATCATCGCCATTATTGCGGCCGTGATATCTGCTATTGCCTACCAAATTCTGCCCTATGAGCATTATCCCAATGCCGGGCTGACTATTTTGCTGTTTGTGGCCATTTTATGGTTTACCGAAGCGGTGCACATCACCGTTACCGCGCTTACGGTGCCACTATTAGCGATTTTCTTCAAAATTCCGGATATGGGCACCAAAGAAGCCTTTGCCGGCTTTTCCGATCCGATTATTTATGTGTTTTTCGGCGGCTTCGCGCTGGCGGCAGCCATGCACGTGCAGCGGCTGGATAGAAAAATCGCCATGCTGGTGATTTCGCTCTCGCGCGGCAATATGCTGGCGGCGGTGATGATGGTGTTTGCCGTTACCACCGGCCTTTCCATGTGGATCAGCAATACCGCCACCGCCGCGATGATGCTGCCGTTGGCCATGGGGCTGATGGGGCACGTCGATAAGGAAAAAGACCGCAAAACCTATGTATTCGTACTGCTGGGCATTGCCTACTGTGCCAGCATCGGCGGCTTGGGCACGCTGGTGGGCTCTCCGCCCAATGCAATTGCCGCCAAAGCGCTCAATTTGGACTTCGCCGGCTGGATGAAGCACGGCCTGCCGATGATGCTGGTGCTGCTGCCCCTGATGCTGTTTTCCCTGTTTGTGGTGTTGAAACCGAACTTTGCCGAAAAAGTGGATGTCCAACAAAAAGAAGATATTCCGTGGACCTTGCACCGCGTGATTACCGTCATCATTTTCGTGGTTACCGCCCTGTGCTGGATTTTTGGCGGGGAGCTGGGCAAAGCCACCGGCATCAAATCGATCGACAGCTTCATCGCCATGGTGGCGGCAGTGGCCGTAGTGATGTTTGGTGTGGTGAGCTGGCGCGAAGTGGCCCGCAACACCGACTGGGGTACGCTGATGCTGTTCGGCGGCGGCATCACCCTTTCCGTATTAATGGAAAAATCCGGCGCTTCTGCCGCTTTGGGTAATGAAGTAGCGGCATCTTTCGGCCATGCTTCTCCCTTGGTCATTATCTTGGTGGTGGCCACGTTCATTATCTTCCTCACCGAATTCACCAGCAACACCGCCTCCGCCGCGCTACTGGTACCGGTATTCGCCACCATTGCCGCCAAAATGGGCATGAATCAGGAAGTGTTGGTGCTGATTATCGGCATCGGTGCGTCTTGTGCCTTTATGTTGCCCGTGGCCACGCCGCCCAATGCGATTGTGTTCGGCTCGGGGCTGATTAAGCAGAAAGAAATGATGCAGGTTGGTTTCCTGCTGAATATCCTATCCATCATCGTGGTATCGGCTTGGGCATATTTCTTCCTGACTTAACAAGAATAAACCCGACAGCTGCACCGGATTAACAGCTTGCCGGGCTTATTCCTGCTATACCCATCGTATTGAAAAAGGCTACCTGAAAATTTTCAGGTAGCCTTTTCCTATCTATTTTTCTACTCCGGCCGCACATAATAACCCAGCCGGTTCTCCTGTATCTTTATCCGCACCGTCTGCCCCACCAAGCTCTTTGGTACACTCCTCAAAAAGGCATATTCCACATCAAAACGCGTGCCGTCTTCCAGTTCCAACACCCATGTATTAAAACCATTCCGGCTCCCCCGTGTATCCAACAGCTTGGCTTGCCGTACCATTGGTTCCATCGGCAGCAGCGAAGCAAGCACCACACCATTCACCACCACCTTTGTCAGCACACCAGCCAGCAACACTCCCCACATCACGCTCGACATTCTGCCTCTAAACTGCCCGCCGCTGCTCAAACTCTGTTTTTCTCCCGCCGGCCAGCGGAAAAACCAACGCACACAAGCTACCGCCAACAACACAAAACCACCATAGCCAGCTTCGAAGCATCCGCCTTCCATACCAGGGGCCGGGTAAGCAGCAGCAATGCCACCCACACTAGCGCTACTACCAGCGCCAGTTTGTTCAACTGCTCCCATTCTTCCTCTTCAAACTCAAACCAAGCCATTCCACTTTTTCCATCCGGTTTCAGGCTACCTGAAAGCGCAGCTTTAACACAGTTAAAACATGACCACCTAACTTTTCAGGTAGCCTCTTTATCAACTCAGCTTCGCCGCATGTTCCCTGGTTTCATGGAACACAATATCCGGCCAGCGTTCCTGCGTCAGGTTCAAATTCACGCGGTTGGGGGCAAGATACGCCAAATTGCCGCCTGCGTCTATCGCCAGATTGCCCGCATTGGCTTTTTCAAATTCCGCCAGCTTTTTCTTGTCTTCGCACGATACCCAGC